>CAMGFF010000052.1 GCA_946055125.1 uncultured Prevotellaceae bacterium
TGAATATCGTCAAAATACCCCTTATGGTTAAATAAAGTTAAACAATTAATAATTAGAATTTACTTATAGATTTTAATATTATCATCCTCTCCTTCCACTCGATTTTTCCTTCTTTAGAGTTGGTAATGACGAGGAGATTGTCGCAGTGGAGTTCTTTGGCTGCTTCGACGAGGGCATCAAGTTCGCGTTTTCGGGTTTTCTCGGACGACATATCGTAGCACACTTGAATGAGCTGCTCCACCTTACTACCTTTTCGAGTGACGAAATCAATCTCCTTATCGTTGCGTGTTCGATAGTAGAATAGTGCCTTGCCGGGAATATACCCGCGACGTAATAGTTCCACAAACACTTGGTTCTCCAACAGTCTGCCGAGGTTTTCCCTCAGGTTGAAGGCTGTGCTTTGCACAAAACCATTATCAACAACATATACCTTATTCGGTGCTTTCTTCATCAACTTCATCTTGTTGTTGAAGCGCGGAAGATAGAAGAACAGGTAAGGCTCTGCCAAATAATCACAGAATTTTTTTGTTGTCGTTACGCTTGACAATCCCAACTCCGCCGCAAGGCCATTCGCAGAAATAGGGTTGCAGAAATTGGAGAGTAGGTAAGTGGCAAGATTATATAAATCGGTTGTGTTCCTGACCTTATGGCGTTTGGCAACGTCTTTCAACAGAATTGAGTCAAACAGTGTTGACAGGTAGCTTTTAGTGATGTTACGAGACTGAATCGTTTCGGGAAAGCCACCGTTTCGCATGTAGTCATCAGCAACAACGATTGCCTGTGCAGATTGCTCTTCAAGATTGGGATTGATATTTCTCCAGCGCATCGTTTCCTCAAGGCTGAAGGGCAGCATTTCAATCTGGAGATAACGACCCGTCAATACCGTAGCCATTTCACTGCTCAGCATCTTGGCATTGCTCCCTGTAATGATCAAATTCTTGCCTCTACGATACAGTTTATTGACCCATAAATCCCAATCAGGCAGGTTCTGGATTTCATCAAGCAACAGGTATTCATAGCCCGGATACACATCGTCAAGCATCTGCATTACCAAATCCTCGTCCCAGTTTTCGAGCAGAAGATTGTCATCAAAATTGAGATAGGCAAAGTTCTTACCCTGCAACATGAGTAATGCAAACACAGACTTACCTACACGGCGAGCTCCCGTAATCAATTTGATTAGCGGATTAGCGAGTAACTCATCAAAATCGTATCTTGTGTCTCGCTGCTGATAGGGACGAGCCATCAGCTCATCACGTTCAGCCCTTTGATTGAGGATTATATTTTTCATTTTGCAGTCATATTAGACTGCAAAGATAATCAATTTTATCCAGTAAATTCACTGTACTGGATAAAATAGTGTGTTTTTTGTCCAATAAAAGGTATACACTGACTAAAGTAGATAAAAAATAGCGTGCAATTCACGCTTCTCAGTGATGGTTCCGGTATGTCTGCGGTCGAAAATTACTCTTATTGTCGGTACACTTGCCATATCTAAGAAAGATTCGATTAAAGTTATAAAAAATGATAGTTTCGCTTGTGGTACACCCCGAAAAAGGTGTACCACAGATTGCGATTTAACTTTATCTCGGCGCCCGGCACCACGGTGGCGCAGCACTGGTACATACGCCGTGGGGCAATCGACAGAGACACAGCTTTCTCCGTTCCCATCAATCTTGCCACGAAACTTGAGAACGAGGGGAAAGAGGTCAATTTCAAGCTCGCATGGAATCGCCCACACTCGGGCGACTATGCTTTGAGTGAGCTCTTTGAATGGATTAAAGGTTTGACAAGGGAATGATTTAGTGGCCGGGGGAGCCATTAAGCTGCTGAATTACATCATCAAGGTATTTCTTGCCGATTGGGAGTGCCTTCTCGCATTTAGCCAAAGCCACTTCAGAGCGCGAGAAACGCGCAATGCGGCATCGCGACACTAAAAACGAGCGGTGGATTCTGATAAATTCGCCCTGCGGCAGCTGTTCCTCAATTGAGCGCAGGGGCATCTTGGATAGCACCGACGCACCATCGGCAAGATGTACTTTCACATAATTGTCGATCGACTCGATGAAGAGAATCTCATCGATCGATATTGTCACATTCTTGTATTCCGACTTCAAGATGAACTGGCGTGTGGCCGATTGGGCTGTGCGGAGCAAATCGTGCATTCGCAACCATTGTTCCGCCTTTTGCATGGCCCGGTCGAAACGCCCGTAGAAGTATGGCTTGTGCAGGAAATCCACGGCATTCACCTCAAAGCCGTCTAAGGCATAGTGAGCGTAGGCGGTGGTGAATATCAGGCAGCACGATTGAGGGAGTTGTCCGGCCAGCTCAATCCCCGACGTGCCGTTCATCTCAATGTCGAGCAGCACGATGTCGGGAAGCCATTCGCGTATACGCTGCATTCCCAGTAGAGGCTTGCTGTAGGTTTCGAGCACAATACCACCACGGCGCTCACAATACCGTTCTATGATATTCAGTGCAATGGGTTCGTCGTCGATAGCTATAATTTTCATGCTTCTTCCTCCATTTTTAATTCGAGAAGAATGTGGAACACACTATCATGTTCCTGCTCAATTGATAATCGGTGTCGGCCCGGGTACAATAGCTCAAGCCTTCGGCGGCAGTTCTTTATCCCCATGCGTCGCGAAGAACTCACCTCGCGGCCGAAAGTGGAGTTTCTCACCTCAAAGCGAAGGGTGCCGGCCCGCTGGCTGAGCTTGATGTGGATAAAGCAAGGGTCGTTGGATGATATTCCATATTTGAACGCATTTTCCACAAATGTGATAAGCATCATTGGCGGAATAGGCATCTCATCGTGCTCCACATCGTGAGTGAAGCTCACGTCGGCCAGCTCATTCAATCGCAGTTGCTGGAGCTCGATGTATTCACCTATGTAATCCACTTCCTCGGCAAGAGGGATAAATTCGCGGTTGGCATTTTTGTAGATATACTTGGTGAGGTTGATAAAACGCTCCATCGTCACCTCAGTCTTGTCCGACCGTGTGATAAGCAGTCCGTAGAGCGTGTTGAGGGTGTTGAAGAGGAAATGGGGGTTTATCTGTGCTTTGTAGAGCGCCAGTTCGGCTCGGTTGCGCTCATATTCCACTTCGGCCCGTGCCAGCTTTTGCCTGTACACTTCCTTCAGCATTCCCACCGCAAAGCAAAATACCACCACGAGAATGTAGTGCAGCCATATTGCCTGCTGATTCTGCCTGATACCCCAAATGGGGTATGGCGAGACGACACGTTGTTGCTGATGAGCCTGGTAGAGTGGTGAGGTGATTTCGTAGGACGAGAAAATGAAAGTGACCGAGAGCGAGAGCAGCACCATTGCCAGTGCTGCCACTCGCTTCTTGCCTTTAAGAAACACACCGGGAATGATGAGGTTCTTATATAAAAAATAAGTGACATACAACCATGCTACAAACGAACAGAAAAATACCGGATATGTGCCCCACCAACGTTCCACCGGGAATGCGTAGATCACCAGCGGCAAGAGGATGAAGCAGAATGTCAAGTCGATGTAGAGCGTTACATTCTTCATATCACTCACTTGAAAATTGGGGGGGTGGGTGTTTTTCACTTATGCTGCTCAAAGAGCCAGTCCTGCACGCCTTCTATCCCGTAGGCCACAAACCAGGTGGCGCGATGATTGCCTCCCGTGAGGTGGGTGAACAGCAGGTGATTGCCTTCGGCCCGCATTTTTTGTGCTTCGGCCGAGAGCTGATTCTTGGGCAAGGTCATGTCCCATGTGGCTTCGGTCACGCTGCTGCCCTGCCGGCGCCACAGCTCCACGGCTTGCCCTTGCAGAGTATTCGACGAAATATCGCCTTCGCATGAAATAATCCAAATATTCTGCTTGTCGAGCGGCCCCATGAGTTCCGGATTCCACTTTCCTGCCACAAGCAGCGCACCGGCAAACAAATCGGGCTCTTTCAGCATCATTACAATCGACGACATGCAGCCCATCGACTGGCCTGTGGTGTAGATGCGTTTCGGGTCGATGGAGTATTTCGTCGTCAGCTCTTTTATCAGGTCGATGGTGGCATCAAGGTGGTGGCTGTAGTTCCAGTTGTCGTCGACCGTAATGACCGGATATTCGGGTGCAACGACAATGCACTTGTGGCGAGCCTGCGCCTCGGGCTCGGCCCATGATGTGGCTCCGTTTCCCTGATAAAGTGTGTGCGTCACGTCGCCGCTGGCCACACCCGCATCGTGAATGAATAGCACGAGAGGATATTTCTCGGCCTCATTATAGTCGTCGGGCAAGTAGATGTTGTAGGGCAACACCTGCCCGGTGTAGCGACATGTGAATTCTGCTTGCCTGAAGTCGTCGGCAACGAGGCACTTTTCGGCAGTGCTTTCTATCGGCAGCTCATTGGCCTTGTAGGTCTTTCCGGCGCGGGTCTTTATGTTGGCGGTCTGCGTTACCACGGCATTGCCGGGATATTTGTCGTTTCCCCCGGTGCTCCATCCGGCACGCAGTCCCGGGCCACCCTGCATTCGGTCGCGCTCGCGCTTCTTTTCTTTGTCGGCTTGTGAGGGCATTTGAGGCTTGGCGTTCAAGTCGACTTCGGCCTTCACTTCAATGACCACATATTGCCCGTCGGTTCCTTGCTGAGCCCGATTGGGGGCGTTGTTGGCATATATGCGTGTCACCTCCTTGTTTTCCACACGAAAACTCTTGAGCGAAAGGCTCTTGTTGCTGATAGGTGCATCGTAGTGTAGAACAACGGTTTCCACTTTGCGGCCGTCGCCTAATACGCGGCTTATCGCTGTGACCGACTGCAAGTGGTTGTCGCCTGTGGAGTTGTTTTGGGCTTGTGCCAAGCCGAGGAGTCCTGCCAGAACCATTGTGATGATTGTTCTCTTTCTCATAATTGCAAAAAAAACTATTGTGAACCCGTCCTCACTGTAGTGGGGGTAGTGCAAAATTACGCTCTTTTATCCTGAAATCAAAATTCAGCCACATTCGTTCACCACCAAAAATCGGCTATCGACCCCCATTCATCGCACTTCGGCCGATTTCTCTCGTCGCTCTTGGCTATTTTTGTGACAAATTAAAGAAAAGGATTAGATATACTATGTATTGTAGAACTTTATTGATTGTTCTCGCAGGTTTGTCGATTGTTTCCTGCAAGAACAGGCAGGCAGAAGAAGCGCCGGCCTACTACAAGACACTTACCGTGAAACAGGAAAACCGCACGCTGATGCAGGGCTACAGTGCCCGGTTGGACGGCCGGCAAGTGGTTGAGGTGCGTCCGCAGGTGAGCGGGCTTATCACCCGCATCTGCATTGATGAAGGGCAGAAGGTGCGGCGGGGGCAGGTCTTGTTTGTAATCGACCAGGTGCCCTATGAGGCGGCATTGGCCGAGGCCACGGCTAATGTGAAAAGCGCTGTGGCCAACCTGGCTACCGCAAGACTCAATCTTGAAAGCGCCAAGGCATTGCGAGAGAGCAATGTGGTGCACGACTACGACCTCAACACTGCCAAGAACCAGCTGGCTGCTGCCGAGGCCGCTTTGGCGCAGGCAAAGGCAAAGGAGCTGAGCGCCCGCAACAATCTCTCCTACACCGAGGTGAAAAGTCCGGTAGATGGTGTGGCAAGCATGATTGCCTACCGCGTGGGTGCGCTGGTGAGCAGCAGTATCAGCCAACCGCTTGTGACGTTGTCGGACGACAGTAAGGTGTATGCTTATTTCTCATTGAATGAGCGACAGGTAACAGAATTAACAGAGCAATATGGCTCTTTTGATGAGTTCGTGAAGCGAATGGATAACGTGGAGTTGCGAATGGCCGGGGGCAAGACGTATGGCGAGAAGGGGCGCATCACGGCCGTGAGCGGTATTGTCAATTCCGGAACGGGAACGGTGGTTTTGCGTGCCGATTTCCCTAATGAGAGGGGATTGTTGCGCAGTGGCGGCAGTGCAACGGTCATGGTCCCCACTACGTTGAGCCAGGCTATCGTTATCCCACAGAGCGCCACCTATGAGTTGCAGAACAAGACGTTTGTGTATAAAGTGGTGAACGGCAAGGCACAGTCGGCACCGGTGGAGCTCTATCGGCTGAATAATGGTAATGAATATGTGGTAGAGGAGGGCTTGCAGCCCGGCGATGTGATTATTGCCGAAGGTGCCGGGCTGGTGAAGGAAGGCACTCGTGTGAATACTAAGCAAGGAAAGGAGTAGGTCATGGCGGTAAAAACCTTTATCGATCGCCCGATATTGTCGGGTGTAATTTCTGTTGCCATTGTAATCATAGGCCTTATCGGGCTTAGCCAGCTTCCTATTGAGCAGTTCCCCGACATTGCTCCGCCCACTGTGAACGTGTCGGCCACTTACACCGGGGCAAATGCCGAGACGGTGATGAAGAGTGTGATTACTCCGCTCGAGGAGCAGCTCAATGGCGTGGAGAACATGATGTATATGACCTCGACCGCCACCAATACCGGCACGGCCTCAATCAGTGTGTATTTCAAGCAGGGTACCGATCCCGATATGTCGGTGGTGAATGTGCAGAACCGCGTTGCCTCGGCACAGGGTTTGTTGCCGGCCGAGGTGACGAAATCGGGTATCACCGTTCGCAAGCGACAGACCAACTCGCTGAAGGCTATCTCGCTCTATTCGCCCGACAACTCTTTCGACGCCAATTTCCTCACTAATTACATGAAAATTAATATCGAGCCTCGCCTGTTGCGCATTGCCGGCGTGGGCGATGTGAATATATGGGGTGCCAGTTATTCTATGCGTATATGGCTCGACCCTCTGCTTATGGCTCGGTATGGGCTGATGCCCTCCGATATAGAGGACGTATTGAACGAGCAGAATGTGGAGTCGCCTACCGGCACCCTGGGGGCTGAGTCGACGAATACGTTTCAGTATGTGCTCAAGTATAGGGGCCGCTATGAGGAGGAGGCCGACTTTGGCAACATGGTGATAAAGTCGCTGCCGAGTGGCGATGTGCTGCGATTGAAGGATGTGGCTCGCATTGAGATGGGAGCCGAGAATTATGCCATGCTCAGTGAGACTAACGGGCATCCGGGAGCCAACTGCATGACGGCTCAGACTTCGGGCTCCAATGCCAACGAGATTATTAAGGAAATCGACAAGGTGACGGCCGACATATCGGCATCGTTGCCTAAAGGCATGGTGCTGGCCGATGTGACGAGCACCAAGGATTTCCTTGATGCCTCGATTGCCAATGTGGTGGAAACTTTATTTGTGGCTATCCTGCTCGTGATTCTGGTGGTTTATTTCTTCTTGCACGATTTCCGAGCCACGCTGATTCCCTCGCTGGCCATTGTGGTGTCGCTCATTGGCACATTTGCCTTCCTCTATATCGTGGGGTTCAGCCTCAATCTATTGACGCTTTTCGCCCTGGTGCTCGTTATCGGCACTGTGGTCGACGACAGTATTGTGGTCGTTGAGGCTGTGCAGGCTCGTTTTGAGGAGGGATACATCTCGGCCTACGAAGCCACAGTCGATGCTATGGGCGGCCTGTCGTCGGCGTTGATGACCACTACTGTGGTGTTCATGGCCGTGTTTATCCCCGTGAGCTTTATGGGTGGGACCACCGGCACTTTTTATACCCAATTCGGCTTGACTATGGCGGTGGCGGTGGCCATCTCGCTGCTCAATGCCATGACGCTTAGTCCGGCTCTTTGTGCGCTTATCATGCGTCAGCGCGCCAAGGAGGGACAGGGGCGGCGGCCGGGATTTTCCGACCGCTTTCACTATGCCTTCGACTCCTCCTTCAGGCACCTGCAGCTCAAGTATATGGCTGGCGTGTCGTTCCTTTTTCATCACAAAAGAATTGCCACAGGAAGCATCGCGGTAGCCATAATTGCCCTCATAGTGTTGATGGGCACTACAAAGACCGGACTCGTGCCTCAAGAGGATATGGGAACCATCAACATCAACGTACAGGCTGCCCCCGGCACCAACCTCGAAGAGACTGCTCGCATAATGGATGAGGTGGAGAATGTAGTCAGTGATATTCCTCAAATCAAGATTTATTCGCGTGTGACGGGAAAGGATGCCGTGCATAACCGCTCGGCATCGGCCGGCTCGTTCACCATTCGCCTGAAAAACTGGAGCGAGCGCAAGGGGAAAGGCGACGACGTGTACTCGGTGATGAATGAAATTTATCGCCGCACCGACAGCATAAAGACTGCCACAATACGTGTCTCCACAAGCCCTATGATCTCGGGCTACGGAATGAGCAACGGATTCGACCTCTATGTGCAGGATAAAAGAGGGGGCACTGTCGACGAGCTGCTGCGATACACCAACGATTTTATCGATGCAATGAACAAGCGCCCCGAAATCTCACGCGCCTACACCACCTTCGACACCAAGTACCCTCAATATATGGTTGAGGTGGATGCTGCCCTGTGCAAGCGCAACGGCATTTCTCCCACCGATGTGCTCAGCACACTGGCTGGATATGTGGGCGGCAGCTACTCCAGCAACCTCAACCGCTTCACAAAGCTCTATCGCGTAATGGTGCAGGCTGCTCCCGAATATCGCCTCGACACCGAGGCCTTGAACAATATTTTTGTGCGTAATGGCAATGGCGAGATGTCGCCCATAGCTCAATATCTCACCCTTACACGTGTGTATGGTTCAGAGAGCCTGTCGCGATTCAATCTTTTCCCCGCCATCAGTGTCTCGGGCACGCCGGCCGACGGCTACAGCTCGGGGCAGGCGCTGAAAGCTATTGAGGAAGTTGCCTTGGCAACGCTGCCCGAGGGATATGGCTATGAGTTTGGCGGCATGTCGCGTGAGGAGGCTTCTACATGCAATACCACCACATTGGTGTTTATCGTTTGCATTGTGTTTATCTACCTTATCTTGTGCGCCCTCTATGAGAGTCTGATGATTCCGTTTGCCGTTATTCTGTCGGTCCCATTCGGACTTATGGGTAGTTTCCTTTTCGCCAAGTTTTGGGGATTGGAAAACAATATCTACATGCAGACGGGGCTTATCATGCTTATTGGGCTGCTCGCCAAGACTGCAATACTGCTGACTGAATATGCCTCCGACCGCCGTAGGCAGGGCATGAGTATCACTACTGCTGCCATGTCGGCCGCCAAGGCGCGTTTGCGCCCTATCCTCATGACGTCGATGACAATGATTTTCGGAATGTTGCCCTTGATGTTTGCCCACGGTGTGGGGGCTAACGGAAATATCTCCGTAGGAGTGAGCACTGTGGGCGGCATGCTCTTCGGCACGATTGGGCTTCTTTTTGTAGTCCCATCTCTCTTCATCGTGTTTCAGTATCTACAGGAACGCTTACAGCCAAAGAAAAACAACAAACAGAATAAAACAGCGACGATATGAAGCACTTTCATTTACACGCGGCTGTATTTATCGCCGCTTCCTTTCTCAATGGCTGCGGAATATACACTCGCTATTCGCGGCCTCAGCTTGATGTCGCTGCCGACAGCTTCTACCGCACTGCCGCGCCGATGGCCGACAGCTCTTCTGTTGCCTCAACTCCGTGGCGCGAGTTTTTCACCGACCCGTGCTTGCAGGCGCTCATCGCCACCGGCTTGCAGCGTAACACCGACCTCGACATTGCCCGTCTGCAGGTGGAAGAGGCTCGTGCCTCATTGCAGAATGCCCGCCTGGCTTATCTGCCTGCCGTGAGCCTTGCTCCACAGGCAAGCACCAGCCACTACAATGGCGCGACTAAGAGCGTCTATAATGTTGGGGCGACCGCCTCATGGGAGCTCGACATCTTCGGGCGTGTGACCAATGCCAAGCGTGCGGCTCTCGCCTCTCTTGAGCAGAGCCTGGCCTACGCGCAGGCGGTGCGCACTCAGCTGGTGGCTACTATTGCCGAAAGCTATTATACGCTCTTGTTGCTCGATGAGCAGCTGGCGATTTCGGGCGAGACGCTGTCCATTTGGGATGAGACTATTGCCACTCTTGAGGCCCTCGTGAAAGCAGGAAAGTCGAATGACGTGGCCGTGCATCAGGCGCGGGCAAGCCGCAGTGCGCTCGAGGCTTCCATGCTGTCGATTAGCAAGAGTATCAGCGAAACCGAGAATGCCCTCTCGGCTTTGCTGAAAGAACCCGCTCACGCTATTGAGCGTGGCACGCTCGGCGGCCAGCATTTCCCCGACGATATTTCGGTGGGGCTTCCCATCCGGCTGTTGGCCAATCGCCCCGACGTGCGACAGGCCGAAGCTGCTCTTGCCCAAGCCTTCTATACGACCAATTCGGCTCGTGCAGCCTTTTATCCAAGCATCACACTCACCGGCTCGCTCGGCTGGACCAACAACGCCAACGGCGTGACAATCGACCCCGGCAAATGGCTGTCGTCGGCAATAGCCTCGCTCACCGCTCCTTTGTTTAACAAGGGCGCCAACATTGCCAACTTGAGAGTCGCCAAAGCGCGTCAGCAGGAAGCCGCTCTGCAATTTGAGCAATCATTGCTCGATGCGGGAAATGAGGTGAATAATGCCCTTACCCGGTGGCAGACGGCCGAGAAGCGTATTCGTCTTGACCGTGAGCAGGTGGCTCATCTTGAGTCGGCTACCGAAAAGACAAAACTGCTCATGCTCTACACCTCGGCCACCTACCTCGAAGTGCTCACCGCCCAGCAGGCGTTGCTTGCAGCGCGAATGGCATTGGCACAAGACAGCATTGAGAAGATAC
>CAMGFF010000053.1 GCA_946055125.1 uncultured Prevotellaceae bacterium
GCAGCAAGTATCGAAGTGGGTTTCATCTTCAAGTCAACGATTAAAATAGCGGGAGGATATGTGCCTCACAATCGGGGGCACACATCCTCTTGCCGGTTATTATTTAGTGGGAATAAAGCTCACTGCCTGTCCGCCTCCGGCAGCCATGCGCACCTCAAGGGTGTCGGCTGCGGTCACGGTACGGTGCTCAATGGTGTAGGCGGTGGGGTTGGTCACCCAGTCGGCGTCGGGGGCGTCGGCATAGATTGCCGCGTCATATTCCACGCCTGGCTTCAGGAAGTCGAGCTTCACGGTGAGGGTGCGAGCCTCCTCATTGGTGGCAGCTCCGAGGAAGTATTTCTCACCGGCGCGGCGTGCGATAGCCACAAATTCTCCCGGCTCGCCCTGCAATGCACGCGACTCATCGCAGTCGGCCTCAAAGTCGCGGAAGAACTGGAATGCCGGGTGCCCCTCGTAGTTCTCAATGCAGTCAGAGGCCATCTGCACCGGCGAGTAGAGAATCACCCACAGGGCGATTTGCTTGGCGAGTGTGGTGTTGATGCGGCAGTCCTTGCTGTCCTTCATGTTCCACTGCTTGCGATCCGGGTTGTTCTTGGCATTTTCATAGAGAATATCGAAGATACCCGGGGTGTAGTCCATGGGGCCGCCAAGCAGCCTGGTAAAGGGCAGGGTGACATGGTGCACGGGCGGGTTGCCATCGCTCCAGGCGTTCCACTCCATGCCACGTGCGCCCTCACGGCTCATCATGTTGGGATAGGTGCGGCGTATTCCCGTGTCCTTTATGGGCTCGTGGGCATTGATGGTGGTGTGATAGCGGGCGGCGGTCTGCACCACATGGCGGTAGTGGCGCACGTTGAACTGGCCGTGGTGGTTGTGTCCGCCGGGAAGTCCGCCGGCATAGCCCGTCTTCACATCGTGCACGCCATAGGAGGCATACCACTCAAAAGCCTTGTCGAGCTGGGCCTCATAGTTGACGACGTTGCCGCCGGTTTCGTGGTGGCCAATGATTTTCACGCCTTTCTCGCGTGCATAGTCGGCGATACGCTTCATGTCGAAGTCGGCGTAGGGCTTGGTGTAGTCGAAGGTCTGCGAGCCGCCCCAGTTTTCCCAGCCGGCGTTCCAGCCCTCGAAGAGCACGCCCTCAATGCCATTGCGGGCGGCGAAGTCGATGTATTTAATGGCATTCTCGGTGGTTGCGCCGTGGCGGTCGCCCATCACCCAGCTCTCGATGCCGAGGTGCATGCCCCACCACACGCCCACATATTTCATGGGGCGGATCCACTGGGTGCTGTCGAGGGCGCAAGGCTCATTGAGATTGAGTATAAGCGAGGAATTGATAAGCCCCACTGCCTCGTGGGCAAGCTGAATGGTGCGCCATGGGGTGGTGAAGCTGCCACCAGCGAAGCGTGCCTTCACGCCATCGGGCCAGGGTGCGAGGCTGGCGGTAAAGCCGAGGCTGTCGGTGCGCGTGAGCGTCATCTCGGGGAAATCGGTGAGCGCGGCCTCGTGCAGACTGGCATAGAGCGAGTCGGGGGTGCGCAGTGTGATTGGAGTGTTGGCATTCTCCACCTGCGAGAGCGGCAAGCGGCGGTAGAGCAGCTCATAGGTCTCAAAACTGGCGGGAATCGACCACGAGGTGGCGTCGTGGGCGAAATTGAATTGCGTGAGCTCGTCGCTCACGAGAAGGCTGTCGGCTCCGGCCACGTTGTATTCGTAGCGGAAGCCAAGGCCGTCGTCGAAGAGGCGGAAGCGCAGCGTGAGCGCCACATTGTGGGCATTGCTCAGCGTCACAGCCATTTCGTTATAGTGATTGCGGAGAGTCTTGTTCTCGCCCCAGGGCTGAGTCCAGGTCTCATCGCATTGAGTGCGTTCCACTTTGTTGATTTTGAACGACTGAGAGAGATTGAAGCCCTGCCGCTCCTCAAATCCGAGTCGCGACGGGAGCATGAAGGGCTTGCCATCTACCTCAACCGTGTATCTTAGTTGCAGAGAGTCGTCGGTGAGCAGGGTGAGCTTCACGTTGCCACCCGGCGATGTCACCACAGTGTCGTTTCCGGCTGTGCAGGCCGTGAGAAGTGCAATTGTTGCAAGAAAGCTGAAAATAATGCGCATGGTGTGTGTGAGGGGATAAAAATGAGAAAAGGTTGTGCAGAGATTTTAAGACAGCTCTAAAAATCGCCTGCACAACCCAAGTAATTATACCTATTACTTATTGAAAATATAGTTCTCGGTGAGGTGATACTTCACATTCATGTGCGGCGGCACGAGTGTGCCATCCACATCGTGGAATGGGTCAAGTCCATAGCGGCCGCCAATGCCGTAGAGGGTGAACACGCCCTGGGGATTCACCTTGCCCGACACCTTTGAGTCGGAATAGTCGGGACGAGCCTTCCAGATGTAGCGGTCGATACCGGTCATTGCCGAGTTGGTTCCGTAGGTGCCCCACATGAGCTGCCATGTCTCAGCGTCCTCGGCGTCGGCCTCGTGGAGAGTCTGCGTGCCTATGCTGAGAGAGCCATCGTAGGCGCTGTATTCGGCCACCACGGGATACTTGTTGGTGATCTCGGGATAAGTGCCGAAGCCATAGATGTAGTAGCTCTTGCCGGCCTCTTTCTCCTCGATGCGCACGTCGAAGCTGTGCTGTCCGCCCCAATCCCACCATTTGGGATTATTCTCCTCGTCGATATACACATAGAGCGAGTTGCTCGATGTCACGGTGTAGTTGCCAAGGTAGGTTTCATAGCTCAACTTGGCGCCCTTCTGTGCGGCATCGCTGGTGCGGGTGTAGTAGTTGCCGGTCCACTCCACCTCATCGCCATAGAGAATTGTCGATACGGCCGAGAAGTAGCGGTCGTAGCTGTAGAGCTGCGGTTTCGGGTTGTAGAACACTTGCAGTCCGTAGCCCTCGTTCTTCGCGTCGGTGATTGTCGCAGCGCTGAAGCCATACCAGCCACCGTCGTACTCATTGTTTATCTTGAGCGAGTATGGGCAATATTTTGCCTTGGTGAGTCCGTCGAAGTTGGCCTCACGACCCTTGCGGTAGCTCTGGTAGGTTCCGTAGCACATGTAATCTACCAGCTCGCCGGCAGTCTTGCCATCGACCGAGCCATTGGGCGCGTCCACGATGCGATACTCATACACGCCAATGAGCTTGTCGGGGCCAAATGCCTTGCGGCACTCCGAAACGAGGCGGCAGTAGTTCTCGGCCGATGTGGGCGAGAAACCTGCACCCGGGTTCTCATCGTTGTAGGCCGAATACTCATCATCGAAGTCCACGCCATCGAGGCCGTAGATGTCGAGATAAGCCTTCAGCTCCTTGGCAAAGTCGGCACATGCCTCGGGCGAAAGGCTGCGCATACCACTCTGGTCGTGGTTGCCAAGAATCGAGAGGTTCACCTTGATACCCTTTGCCTGGAGCGGACGGATAAACTTGTCGGCATTCTTCAGCAGGAACGACACCTGGTCGTTGCAGAACACGTGCACGCGGCCGGTCTCGGCATCAACGTTGATATTGGCGGCGAAGATGCTCACAATGTCGAAGAAGGTCTTGCCGCTCTGCTTCATTGTGTACTCACCCATGTTGAGGATGTTCTCATCGTTCACCTCCACGAAGCAGAGTGTGCGCACGTTGCCCTTCTTGGAGTCGGGGATTGCGGCAAGGGGCTTCACGAGATACACATAGGAAGTGCCCGTGGCCGAAACCTCGGCATTGGCGGCTGTGGCGCTCACTGCCACGGCATAGGTAGAGCCAATGTTGCCGCCGGCTGCCACATTCACGTCGATGGCTGCCGAGCGCTTCTGTCCGGCGGGAATGGTCACGCTGGCTGCGCTGAGCGACACCTTGTCGGCGGGATACTGGGCGTAGCTCGTGCCATTGGCCGAGTTGTAGGCGTTGAGAGCCTCGGCATCAATGGTGAAGTTCACCGTAACGTCCTGAGTGGCTGCCTTGGCAAGCTCAAAATAGATGTGTCCGGTGGCGGCTGTCGAGCCAAACACTGTGAGCGTGGCTGCCTGTGCTGCGCCGGCCTCACTCTTCACTCCACCGTAGGTTCCATCCACGGTAGCCAACTTGCCGGTGTCGCCGGTGTTGATTACCACATCGTCTTCACACGCTGTGAGGCCACACACGGCACCCACTATTGCGATGGAATATAGATAGTTCTTTATCGATTTCATAATGTTCATTCTTTTTTAGGAATTAATTTTTAGCGGGCAGCTCCACTGCGTTCCAGGTGATTGCCTCCACTGCGGTTGCATTGTTGCCGTTGCCGGTGTGGTCGAGGATTGATGTGCCGGCTCCCTCATTGAAGCGCCAGTAGCTCACCAAGCCATCCGACTGCGGATTCACCTCATAGAAGTGGTCCTTGCTGTTGATTTCGTCCTTCGAGAGCACGCGGTTCCACACGCGCACCTCGCAGATGTTGCCCTCGAGCCAGCGCTCGCGGTTGTAGGAGTGGCCTATCCAGAAGCCGTTGCCCTCGTCGGTGCGGGTCTGTGCCCAGTTGATACCGCCGCAGTCCTTTTTGTCGCGGAGCATCTCCTTGCCGTTGATGTAGATTACCACCTCACCGCCGTTGTCGGCATCATAGGTGAGTGCGATGTGTGTCCACTCGTTGGTGGGTATCACGAGGTCGGCGTTGCTCAGGTTGCCGTTGCGTGTGGCGAGCTGGAGCTGGTTCTCGGGAATGCCTGCGTCGCCAATGCGGATAAGGAAGTAGCCCTCGATACCCATTACCGAGGTGAGCATCTTGCCGAATTTCTCCACGCGCACAAGAGCCTCGGCGGTGAGCTTGCGAAGGTCGCTTGCTACTGCGGGATTATCCCACTGCACCCACACCAGGTTCTTGGTGAGATTGGGCACGGTGTTGATGAGCGCGGCACCCTTAAACACATAGTACATCGTGGCTCCACTCTCGAGCACGCCTATCGAAGCCTTCTCAATCGTCACGGGCAGCACATAAATCTGCTCGCTGTCGAGGGTGTTGAGCCCGGTGAAGTTCACTGTCACGTCGTCCGATGTCACACCGCCGGCCTTTATGCTCACCTCAGGATTGGCTATGCTGTAGTGTCCCTCGGGAAGTGCCTCGGCTGTGGCTCCATAGAAGGTGTTGTACACGCTCACCTTCGATGGGTCGGCCTTGAAAGTCACGGTCACGTCCTCCTCCATGGGGCGGGCCATAGCCACTTGCAGCGTTGCCTCGCCGGTGGGCACGGTGCTCTTCAGGAGCACTGTCGATGTCTTTTCGGCAGCCTGGACATACACTTTGTTGTCGAAGTTCTCAACGTCGTCGCCGCACGCGGTGAGCGCTACGCCCATAGTGAGCAACGATACTTTAATGATATTTTTCAGTTTCATAATAGTGTTGTCGCTTTATTTTGCGGGAGCGGGATTCATAATCTGAATTGCCTCACGCACATATTGATAAGTGTTGGTAGCATTGTAGTAGTCGTTCTGTATGTCGAGGATTGCCAGACCGGCCTTGGTGATACCCGCTGTGGGAGTAGTGAGCCAGTAGGCAGCCTCGGTGGTGGCGCGTGCGTCGCCAAGGAAGCCGGTGAGCTTGTCGGTGGTGTCGAGCGACACGGTCGATACCGAAATCACGAAGCGGTCGGCGGGCACCTTGTTGCTGATGAGAGCCTGCATGGCCTCGATGCCATATTGCTGCACATCGCCCACCTTGTCGGTCACGAGAATGATGTGCTGACAGTCGGGCAAGATGCTTGCCAGGTCGAGCAGGTGTGCGGGGTAGCCATAGAAAGCGAGCTTCTTGCCCTCGTTGGCGCTCTTCCAGCTCTGCACGGCACTGAGGATGGTGGCCTGGTGCGCAGTTGCCTCGGCTTTCTCGGCAGTGGTCATATACACGGGGCTGGTGCCCTTGTATTCCACCAGAAGTCCGTCGAATGGTGCCTGCTGTGCCATCACCTTGTTCACTTCCTCGCTGAGCACGGTGGCGAAGTCGCGGGTCTCGCCGGCTTCCTTCACTGCCGTCTCATAGGCCTTCTTGATGCGGTCGTAGCTCAGGCTGAAGAACACCTGAGTGCCCTTCTCGTGAAGCTCGGCCACCTCGGCCACCTCAAGCTCGGTGAGCTCGGGCGTGCCGGCAATCACCACGTCGATGCTGTCGGGCACGTCGCTCAGGTGCTGGCCGCGGGTGAAGGGGTTCTTCTCGCTGTTGTCGAACCAGCCGTACACCACCTTGTGGTCCTGTGCCTTGTAGTCTCTCAGGTTGGCAAGATACTTGGCGTAGGCCTCGCCTTGCTGCTGGGCTATGCCGTTCTCCACCAGATTGAGGCTCTCGGTCTCGGTCCAGTCGGAGCAAGCCGAGAGGGCAGTCACGGCGCATGCAGCCCACATTATGCTTTTAATTGATATATGATTTTTCATAATCGGTTTTAGCTATGTTAAATTGGGGTTGTTGATTATTTTTTAGCCCACCACACGTCGGTGGCCATGTTGTCGGGACCTCCGAGGTAGTTCGACACTGCATACTGAACGTTGGCGGTGTTACTCGTGTATTCCTCCGATGGATAGGGCATGCGGCGTGCGCCTCGCTTGCTGTCGACCACGCCTCCGCTCAGGTTGCCCTCGTCGGTCGAGGGCAGCAGGCGCGGATAGCCGGTGCGGCGGTAGTCGGCCCAGGCCTCGTTGCCAAGCGGCCACAGGGCAATCCACTTCTGTGTGATGATGCGCTCCTGCTTCTCGGCCTTGGTAGCGCCCTCGTCCCACTTAATGGTGATTGTGGAGAGTGCGTTCTCGTAGGTGTTGAGGCCGGCCGGGTCGATGTAGAGAGCCGGCTTGCTGGTGGCGTCGGCCATGTAGCCCTCGGCTCCACTCACGCCCCACTGCTCAAATGAGAGGCGAATGCCGTCGTTGTAGAAGTCGGCTGCCGAGCCGCCCATGTCGAAGCCATAGATTGCTGTGCCCTCGGCGCGGAGGAAAGCCACCTCGGCGGCGTTCAGCCAAAGCACGGGGTCGCTGCTCGAGATTCTCACGCGAGAGTAGTTGCTGAAGTATTCCTTCACCTTGCTCATGTTGATACTGCGGCGAAGTCCCACAAACTGCTCACCCGGCCACTTCGAGTCCTCGAAGTAGGCAGCGCGGCGGTTGTCGTTGTAGCCGTTCATGTAGGCGATGATGTCGGCTGCGGGGTGAGTGTCGCCACCCGATGCCTCCTCGTTGTAGCGCACTGCCACGAAGAGTGGGTTGTTGATGGCGCCAAAGTATTTCCATGTGGCGTTGTCGGCATTGTTCTCAATCACTCCAAGCTCGTGCTTCACGGCTGCCTCGGCGTGCTTGCGGGCCTTTTCGGGGCTCACGTTGGCAAGGCGAATGGCAAGGCGGAGCTTCAGCGAGTTGGCAAACTTAACCCACTTCTGCACGTCGCCGGCATAGACGAAGTCGATACTCGACACCAGCGCGGCGTTGCGGTTCTCAGTGAGGGTGTTGATGCTCTCGTCGAGTTCCTCAAAGAGCTTGTCGTAGACTTGCTCCTGGGTGTCGTAGGGAATGTTGATCTTTCCGTCCTGGCCTATCTGCGAGTAAGGAATAGGGCCGTAGGTGTCGGTCACGCGGTGCATTGCGGCCACCTTGATAATCTGCGCGATTGCAAAGGGCACGGGGTTGCTTGTCTGCTCCGAGATTTGCTGCACCTGGGTGAGGTTGCTGTAGAGCGTGGGGATTATGCGGTCGCTCAAGAGGAGCACGCGGGTCCAGTCGTTGGTGGCGTTGAAATTGGAGATGGTGTTGCTCCAGCCGGCATTGGAGTCGGCAAAATAACCACCCATTGTGCCGCCAAGCAGGCACTCGGTGAACTGAGTAGTGTTCACGTCGGATGAGATTACCGTGCTGGCAAGGTTGGTCATCGCCGAGCCCAGTCCGTAGTCGTCGGGCGTGAGGTCGCCCGGCTGGTAGGGATTGGAGTTGGCATCGAGATAACCGCCGGTGCACGATGCTGCACCAAGGATCATAAGTGCGGCGATGAAGCCATTGAATATGCTATTCTTCTTCATATTATCCTATTAAAATTTTAAGTTCAAACTAAATCCAAGGTTGCGCAATGCCGGCATCATGAAGTAGTCGATGCCCTGGTAGAAGTTGTCGGTCGATGCCACGCTCTCGGGGTCGAACGGTGCCTTGCTGTAGATCATGCACAGGTTGCGGCCCACAAACGACACCTTGATGTCGCAGATGTTGCGGAGCCACTTGCGCGGAATGGTGTAGCCGAATGACACCTCCTGCAGGCGCACGTTGGTGCCCGAGTAGGTGTAGTATTGAGGCACGCTGGTGCCGCTGCCTATAACGCCATACCACACTTCGGGGTTAACCTTGTCGGTGCCGTTCACGAGCACATAGCCCAGGTCGCGTGCATCGGCGCTGGCCTCGCTCACTCCGTAGTAGTCGAGCATAGCCTGTGTGCGCGAGTATACCACACCGCCCAGACGTGCCGAGATGAGGAAGCCTGCCGTGAAGTTCTTCCATGCAAAGTGGTTGCGCCATGCAAGGTTGCCCTTGGGAAGCACGCTGCCCAGCTTAATGTAGTCGTCGGGGTTCTGGATAGCCTCGGTGGCCACCATGCCGTTCTGGTCCACATAAATCTTGCCATTGTCGTCGCGCTTCATGTCGCGCAGCGAGTAGAGGTCGCCCATGCTGCCGCCCTCCTTGAGGAGGAAGCGTGCGTCGCCAAGTCCGCCCATGTTGAGGGTCGAGATAGAGAATGTCTCGCCGGTGATGGGGTTGATGGCGTTGTCGGCAAGGGTGAGAATCTTGTTGCTGTTGGTCGAGAATGTGAGGCCGGTGTCCCAGGTGAACGAGCCCCAGGTCTTGTGATAGTTGAGCGAAAGCTCAATACCCTGGTTGCGCACGGCGCCGGTCTGAATGTAGAGTGCCGAGTAGCCGCTCACAGGAAGCTGCGGGTTGAAGGTCTGGTTCATGGTCTTGGCATTGTAGTAGGTAATGTCGAGCTCAAAGTCCTTCAGGAAACGCACGTTAAGACCAAGCTCCCACGAGTTGGTGCGCTCGGGCTTCAGGTTGTACATCGGGTATTGCGTCTGGTTGCTCCAGCTGTTGGTGCTCGAGTTCCACTCATAGCGCGGGTTGGCAAGATAGCGCGAGAAGGGGCTACCTACCGATGCAAATGAGCCACGAATCTTGGCAAACGAGATGAGATCCTTGTTGAGCTTGTCCTTGATAAGCTCGGTGAGCACTACCGATCCACCCACCGAGGGATAGAAGAAGCTGCTCGACTTCGAGTTGGGGCCCGCGAGCTGCGAGGGCCAGTCGTTACGGCCGGTGAGAGTGAGGAAGTAGGTGCTCTTGTAGCCCAGCTCGGCGCTGGCAAAGATGCTCTGCGTTTCCTCGCGCCAGCCCTCCTGCATGCGCTTGCTCTTGCTTGCGCTCAGGTTCTGAATTGCGAAGTAGTTGGTGAGTCCGAGTGGCTCATCGGCAAAGGCGTCGCCACCGTCGGCAATGGGACCGCGCACCTGCATGGCGTCGTAGCGCATGTCGGAGATCGATCCACCCACGTTGGCCTGCAGCGACCAGTCCTCACCGAAGTATTTGTTCACGCTCACGAGGAAGTCGGCATAGAGCTGCTTGTCCTTCGACATGGTGATGCCATAGAGGCCGCGGGTTGAGTTCTCGGTGAGCTGAGTGTTGGTCGAGGCATAGAACTTCTCAGTGAAAGTGTTGTTGGCGTGGTCGAGACGCACGCGGCCCGACACTGTGAGCCAGTCGAGAATCTTGTAGCTGAGGCCGGCATTGAGCATGTAGCGGTCTTTCTTGTTCTCGCGCAGGTTGCGGTGGTTAATCCAGTAGGGGTTCTGCATCACCATTCCCTCATCGCCCACGGGCCAGTATTGAGTGTAAATCTTGCGTGCTGCGTCGTAGCGCTCATAGATTGCTATGTCGTTCCAGTCGTTGCCGCGTGGGAAGAGGTAGGCACCCACCAGCGGGTTGTTGTAGGTTCCCTGGTTGGTCATGTTGCGGTCGTTCTGCAAGATGTAGCTTGCGCCCACGTCGAGCTGCATGCGGTCGTTGAGGAACGAGGTGGTATTGCGCACCGAGAAGTTGTAACGGTTGTAGCGGTTATTGGGCACTATTCCCTGCGAGTTCACGGCGGCTGCCGAGGCATAGGTCTGGTTCTTCTCAGTGCCTGTGCTCATCGATACGCCCTGCGTGGAGATGAAACCGGTTTGGAAATAGTCGTTCTTGGGGTCGTAGCCATAGTTGTTCACGTCGGCGAGGCGGTTGCCCCAGCTCATGGCGCTTGCTGCGCCATAGATGCCGGCTGTGCCGGTGCCATAGCGGTTCTGGAACTTAGGCATCACAAAGGGAGTTGTGAACTCGGTGCTCGAGTTCACTTGCAATGTGAGCTTGCCCTCTTTACCCTTCTTCGTGGTGACGATGATGGCACCATTGGCTGCCTCCGAGCCATAGAGGGCGGCTGCGGCTGCACCGGTAAGCACCGACATCGACTCGATGTCCTCGGGGTTAATATCGGCAATAGGCTCCGATGAGCCTTGTGAGTCAAACTCCGTACCACCAGCAGTGCCACGGCCCGAGAAGATAGGCACACCGTCGATCACATAGAGTGCATTCGACGACTGCATGATACTCTTCGTACCACGCATCACCACCTTCGACACACCACC
>CAMGFF010000054.1 GCA_946055125.1 uncultured Prevotellaceae bacterium
CTACTTTTGTGCCAAATACTGATTCATCTATATGTGGATTAAGATAAAATAGTAGGAATTGTTAAATTATCATGGAAACTATGGAGGAGGATAGGAAGACTTATCACATCACCGTGGAGGTGCGGGAAGTGGAGGCCGAGCCGCGCAACAGCACTGCCCGCGGAGCCATGGGGCTGGCGCTGTGTGGCATTGTGGCCGGCGGCATTCCGTGGGTGGGCTGGCCCTACTTGGTGGTGAGCCTCATTGTGGCAATAGTGGCGCTGCGCTCACGGCCTCGGGGCATGGCAGTGGCCGCGCTGGCACTCGACTGCCTGTTGCTGTGGGTGAAGTGGCTGATTGCCACCACATGACAAACTCGAAAAAAGGCAAAATAGCAGTATTTTTGCCCCAAAATCGAAAAAAACGCCCGAATTATTTTATTTATCGCAGAATTACTATTAATTTTGCACACCCGAATTTGTAATTTTATCATTAAAAGAGTTATTATAAACAAAATGGCTAAGAAAGAAACAACTCGCACTTCGATTGACGAGATTAATGAATCGCTTTCATCTTTTGAGCAAAAAGTAGAGAACAACAAGAAATACATCTACTGGATCTCCGGTGGTATCGTTGTGCTGGCTTTGATTATCCTCGGTTATGTGTATGGCATCCATAATCCGAACATGGAGAAAGCCAAGGCCGAAATCGCCAAGGCCGATGCCGACCTCTCCCTTGGCAACGACTCGGTGGCTCTTGCCGAGTATCTTGCCGTGGCAAGCAACTACAGCAACGAGCCTGCCAACCGTGCGAGCCTCAATGCCGCCATTATCCTCTATAAGGAGGGCAAATTTCAGGAGGCAGCCGACGCTGTGAAGAACTTCGACGCCGAAGGCACCATCGTGGGACCGGCCTCGCAATCGCTCCTTGGCGACTGCTTGGTGAACCTGAAGAAATATGACGAGGCTATCGCCGCCTTCGACAAGGCAGTGAAGCTCTCGGGCGACAACGCTCTCTACACACCTCTCTTCCTCATGAAGAAGGCTACCGTGCTGCGCGAGCTCAAGAACTACAAGGCCGAGGCCGAGATTTACTCCACCATCAAGGAGAAATATCCTGAGTTTGCCGCCAACTACAACGTCGACGTAGAGAAGTACCTGGTGCGTGCACAGCAGCAGGCCGGCGAATAATCCCCACTCCCCCCTCCGACAATCAATCTTGTTTCATAACTACAGGACCCCCATTGCCCTCATGAAGGCAGTGGGGTTTCTTTTTTTGGGCTGACGCACCGGGGTGCGTCCCTACATAAGTAGTAGTTTTGCCATTTTGATACACCCCCTTATCTTGCATGCCCGGGTGTGGTGAGGTCAGCTCACATTGACGCTGCCATGAGGGCAAATTGTGCCATGACGTGAAAAACTGCCATTTTTGCAGTAAATTTCTTTTGACAGCTATGTGGTTGATAAACAGCTATATAGATATTGTGGCTAATATTTGTTACAATTTTTTTATCGAAAAAATTTGGTAGTTATTGATAAAGGCACTACTTTTGCAGTGTTCAAAATATGTTTTACAACATACTTTTTCAACATATTCTCCATGTGAGCGCAAGCGAGCGGGAGAAGAAACAGAAAGAGTAAAAATAGGGAATAAGGTAAAAAAGATTGTTTAATTAAAATTGATTTAATCGCTATGTTGAAAACATTTAAGAAAGCAGTGAGCTGGTACATCAGCAAGATTGAGGAGAACAACGCATTCATGCCCTCGTGCATGACACCGGTAAACAACCTCAAGCACTAAGCCGGCCCGACGCAGCCGGAGGCTGCGAGCTGCAAGAGAAAAACAAAAAAGAATTGACTAGTCACACACACAGAGAGAAAGGAAAGTAGTGTTTAACCAAGGTTTGTGTTCATTATCCACACATCAGCCGGCGAAAAAGCCACGCCACAGAGCGTAGCCCACCGGCATCAAGGAATGGTGACGCAGACTACAGAAAAATTCAAGGCAACTATGATAAAAGCAATGAAACGCGCAGTTAAGTGGTACTGCAATGTGGCTTCGAAGGCATATCAGCCTTCATTCTTGGATAATGATTATTCAATCTCTGAGTACAACCGTTATCTTTACCAGTCTCAGAAGTGAATATAAAGAACTCAGTAATTCCGGGGGGGGAGCGGAAAGTGTTGTTTGTTAAATCGACCGTTCTGCCTCGAAGCTGAGGATAGAAAACCCTGAGATAAATGACAAATGTGTAATTCAAGTCTCGACAGGAAGAAACGAGGTTGAGCAAGCGTTGGGCGCAGCAATGAGGGTTCAGCAACGAGAAAAGAAGGGTTGAGCAAGCGTTGGGCGCAGCAATGAGGGTTCAGCAACGAGAAAAGGCAAGAAATACACATACGCGCAATTACACACAGGGTTCGTGCCATTTCGGCTCCGTTAAGCAGAGAGCGTTCCGTGAATAAAAAAGCGGGATTCGCTCTTTGTTCTTTTTATAGCCCTAAGTTATCTACGCAATGCCAAGCTCAAAGTCGCGAATCAGTGTCACGACAGCCTCATTCTGCTTGCACATATCATCGACAACCTCGCGCGGCGACCAGATTTTAGGGGCTGGTCCACCCTGACGGATATTCACGTTGATGGCAAGCATATCATTCTTCACGGCATTTCGGAGAAACTCCACAATCTCGGTTCGGTGAGTGTTGAAGAACTCCACCTGACCCTGGTTCTCGACGGTGATTTCATATAGCGTGTCGTTGACACGAGCGGGCTGCGACATGCGCATGGTGTTCACTATCACCTTCTCGTGCGGGTGCTCGTCGATGAAACGCTGCCATGCAGCGAGGAGCTGCTGCTCGGAGAATGCTGCGGTGCGGCGATGCGCGGAGGAAGCCGAAGAGTCGGCATCGGAGGCCGATGCAGCCTGCTGAGGCGGCTGGGCATTAATCATGATTCGGCTGGAGGAGGGAGTGCGCAGCGTGCCGGGCTTATAGGCAGGAGCCGGGGCAGCGGCCGGGCGAGGCTGCTGTGCCACATAGGGCTGCGCCGGAGTGGAAACCACGGGTTGTGGCGACACCTGCCCCTGCGGCTGTGGAGCTGCGGGGCGAGGAGAGGCAGTTGCTGAGGGCTGTGGAGTGGCGGCACGTGCCGGCTGAGGCTGCTGAGGGGCTGCCGCCACGGTCTTTAGAGGCTGGTTGCCGCCTCCGCCACCTCCTGCGGGAGGCGTGGCATCGAGAATTTGGCAGAGCTTAATGAGAGTGAGCTCCACCACAAATTGCTTGTTGGTGGCAGTGCGGTAGTTCACGTCGCAGGTGTTGCACAAGTCGAGCGCGCGATAGTAGAACTTGGGGTGAAACTTTCGGGATTCCACGATGAATCGCTGCGCCACCTCATCGCTCATCTCAAGCAGCGACTTGGTGGCCGGCGTGAGAGCCACGAGCATATCGCGCATGTGCTGGGCAAGGCCGTTGATGAAGAACAGCGAGTCGAAGCCATGGTCGCGTATTTCCTTGTAGATGAGCAGAGCCTCGGGCACATTGCAAGTGTGGAAAGCCTCCATGAGGCGGAAGTAGTAGTCGTGGTCGAGTACGTTTAGGTTGTCGATTGCGCTCTGGTAGGTTATGTTGCCCAGCGACGAGGCCGCCACCTGGTCGAAGATAGAGAGGGCGTCGCGCATGGCGCCGTCGGCCTTTTGAGCAATCACATTGAGGGCGGCAGGCTCGGCCGAGATACCCTCCTGCGAGGCGATATACTGGAGCTGCTGCACCATGTCGTTGATGGTGATGCGTGCGAAGTCGTAGATTTGGCAACGCGATAGAATTGTGGGGATGATTTTCTGCTTCTCGGTGGTAGCAAGGATGAATATGGCGTGAGCCGGCGGCTCCTCGAGCGTCTTTAGGAACGCATTGAAAGCAGCCTGCGAGAGCATGTGCACCTCATCGATGATAAACACGCGGTAACGGCCGATTTGCGGCGGAATCTGCACCTGCTCGATGAGGGTGCGAATGTCGTCGACCGAGTTGTTTGACGCCGCGTCGAGCTCCACAATGTTGTAGGAGCGCTGCTCATTGAAGGCGCGGCACGACTCACACTCATTGCAGGCCTCGCCCTCGGCGGTGGGGTTGAGGCAATTGATAGTCTTAGCGAAAATACGCGCGCAAGTAGTCTTACCGACACCTCGCGGGCCGCAGAAGAGGTAGGCGTGGGCGAGGCGCTGCGAGTCGATGGCAGCCTTTAGCGTGTGTGTGAGCGAGAGCTGTCCCACGACGCTTCGGAACGTTTCGGGGCGGTATTTTCGGGCAGAAACAATATAGTTACTCATGAGAATTTCGTTTTGGTTACAAAATTAGTGCAAGGCGAGCGCACTGGCAAATAAAAACGCAAGTTTTTAATTTGACAGAGCCGAGCCGCCGCCTGAATTGGCAAGAAGGGAATGCCACTTTTCGGAGTGATTTGGTGGAGGGGGATTGCACAGAGTGGGGGAAAGTGTGAGATAAAATGGTTAAAGATTGTTCTTTTTTCTTTAATTGAGGGCGAGATAGAGATTGTTTGCATAAATTTGCAGTACGGGAAAAAATGATGGGAAGTGTGCCGCATGGCATAGCTTTACCGGCCTGGAATTTAGATTTATTTGAAACATGGTTTTTCTATGACACAAATTGAGAACATTGAGAATGTGGCCCGGCGACTGCGCGGACTGCGCGAGGCACTCGACCTCACGGAGCGGGAGATAGCCGAGAATTGCGGCACCGATGTGGAGACTTATCGCCGCTATGAGAGTGGCAACACCGACATTCCGGTGAGCTTCATCTACACGCTTGCTCAGAAATATGGAGTGGAGATGCCGGCGATACTCTTTGGCGAGGATCCACGCATAAGCAGCTATTTTGTGACACGCCACGGCAAGGGCTACCGCGTGGAGCGCACGAAGGCCTACAGCTACCAGTCGCTCGCCTTTGGCTTCTCGCACAAGGCGATGAATCCTTTTATGGTGACTGTGGAGCCTAATGACAACCCCGCGATTACGCGCAACAGCCACAAGGGGCAGGAGTTCAACTATGTGGTGGAGGGCGAGATGCAGCTCCACATTGGCAACAATGAGATTGTGCTCCACGAGGGCGACAGCATCATTTTCGACTCCGACATTCCGCACGGCATGAAGGCCATGGGCGGAAAGCGGGTGAAATTCCTTGCAATAATTATTTAATCAACGCAAAAAGTGGGGAGAAAAAGGTTGGTTTCCCTTACCTCTTACTCCTTACCTCAAAAAAACAGACTATGCTTGAACGATTTCTTGACCGCGTGGAATACTCGAGTTATGAGGATTTTATGCAAAATTTTCACATAAATGTGCCCGAGCGATTCAATTTTGCCCTCGATGTGGTAGATGAGTGGGCACGCATCGCGCCCCACAAGGAGGCATTGCTGTGGACCAACGACCATGGCGAGGTGCATCGCTTCACCTTTGCCGACGTGAAGCGCGAGAGCGACAAGGCCGCCTCATTCTTCATGCAGCTTGGCATAAAGCGCGGCGACATGGTGATGCTCATCATGAAGCGCCGCTACCAGTTCTGGTGGGCCATCACTGCGCTGCACAAGATTGGCGCGACGGTGATTCCGGCCACGCACCTGCTCACGGAGAAGGATATAATCTACCGCGCCCATGCCGCCGACATTCGCGCCATAGTGGCCGCGGGCGACGAGATTGTGGTGAACCACATACTCAAGGCTCTGCCCGAGTGCCCCACGGTGAAAAATTGCATCTCGATTGGCCCCATTGTGCCCGAGGGCTGGGACGACTTCAATGCCGGTGTGGAGGCTGCGCCGCCCTTCGTGCGGCCTGAGGTGGTGAACGAGAACGACGACATCTCGCTCATGTACTTCACCTCGGGCACCACCGGTGAGCCCAAGATGGTGGCACACACCTTCACCTATCCGCTGGGTCACATCATCACCGCCAGCTACTGGCACAACCTGCACGAGGACAGCCTCCACTTCACCCTTGCCGACACCGGCTGGGGGAAGGCAGTGTGGGGCAAATACTATGGGCAGTGGATAGCCGGGGCATGCGTGTTTGTGTACGACTTCGAGAAATTTGAGCCGGTGGATGTGCTGCACATGATACAGCGCTTTGGCATCACATCATTCTGCGCTCCGCCCACGGTGTTCCGCTTCCTCATTCGCGAGGACCTCACGCAATTCGATCTCTCCACGCTCAAGTATTGCACCATAGCCGGCGAGGCGCTCAACCCGAGCGTGTTCGACGAGTGGCGGCGCCTCACGGGGATAAAGCTCATGGAAGCTTTCGGGCAGACCGAGACCACCGTGACCGTGGGCACCTATCCCTGGGTTCAGCCCAAGCCCGGCTCGATGGGGAAGAAAGGGCCGGTGTATGACATCGACCTGCTCACTGCCGACGGCCGCTGGGCCGAGGCCGGCGAGCAAGGCGAGATAGTGGTGCGCACCCACGGCGAGCACCCACTGGGGCTCTTCAAGGAATACTACCGCGACCCCGAGCTCACGCACGAAGCCTACCACGACGGCATCTACCACACCGGCGATGTGGCATGGCGTGACGAGGACGGCTACTACTGGTTCATAGGCCGCAAGGACGATGTGATAAAGTCGAGCGGCTACCGCATAGGTCCCTTTGAGGTGGAGTCGGCGCTGATGACGCATCCCGCCGTGGTGGAGTGTGCCGTGACCGGCGTTCCCGACGAGATACGCGGTCAGGTGGTGAAAGCCACCATAGTGCTTGCCAAGGACTACAAGGGCAAGGAGAGCGCCGAGCTGATAAAGGACATACAGAACCATGTGAAGCGCACCACGGCGCCCTACAAATATCCGCGCGTGGTGGAATTTGTGGATGAGCTGCCCAAGACCATAAGCGGCAAGATACGCCGCGTGGAGATACGCGACAAGGCGGCACACTGATGTTGTGTGGCGGCACACCGAGAACGACAAGGCGCGTTGCCCGAAGAGGGGCGACGCGCCTTGTCGTTGGTGGGGGAAAGTTACTTTTTGTGGAGGAAATTGGCGACCGGAAGGGGTAACTTTGCCGGAAAAAACTACAGACTATGGAAAACACTATTAAGAAACCGGCAGGACCGGAGATGAGAACCACCGAAGAAGACCACAAGGTGCTTGAGGCCGCGCTCAGGGCGTGGCTGAGCTGGGGCGAGATACGCCGCCGCCGGCGTCGCAACAAGGACTTCACCTATGGGCGGCAGTGGGGCGACCCGGTGCAGGACGACAACGGGCAGTGGACCACCGAGGGCGAGATGCAGTCGCGCTGCGGCAAGGAGCCGCTCACCAACAACATGCTGCGGCAGCTCATAAAGTGCGTGGTGGGGCGCTTCCGCAAGTCGGTGGCCGATGAGGTGAAGGCTGTGGAGCGAGTGCTGAGCCGAGGCAAGGAGAAGAGCGGGCTGAGGCTTCTTGCCAAGGCGGGCAGCGTGAGCGCCACCGACACGGCCGAGCGCCGCGCGGCTGCAACCTACAAGGAGAATTGCCTCGACGAGCTCGACGCACGCAGCCTTGAGGAGTTTCTCATATCGGGCTGCTGCGTGCAGCGGGTGGAGCAGGGCGAGGTGCTGCCGGTGGTGGAGATGCTCAATGTGAACCGCTTCTTCACCAACCAGATGGAGGACGTGCGTGGCACCGACTGCGAGATAGTGGGCTACCTTCACGACCTGCACGTGAGCGAGCTGATAATGCGTCTTGCCGATGGCGATGTGGCGCGAGGGCGCAGGATACGCGAGATTTACTCGTCGATGCAGTCGGTGTACACCTCGGCCGAGATAGGGAGCGACGCCGAGCGCTGCGGCTCATTCTGGCAAGCCAAGGGCGGGAAGAGCCGCGCGATAGAAGTGTGGACGCTGGAGCTGAAGGAAGTGCTGCGGTGCCACGACGTGGTGAGGCGCAAGGCGTTCACCGCCGGGCTTGAGCAGCAGGCGCAGCTCGAAGCCGAGAACCACGAGCGTGCCGGGCGGGGCGAGGAGCCGGTGGTGGTGCGCCGCAGCATAGCCAAGGAGTGGCACTGCCGGTGGTTTGCCCCCGACGGCACACTGCTTGCCCACTACCTCTCGCCCTACGGGCACCGCAGCCACCCCTTTGCATTCCGCCTCTATCCGCTCACCGACGGGGAGGTGCACTCCTTTGTGGAAGATGTGATTGACCAGCAGAAATATGTGAACCGGCTTATCACGGTGATAGACCACATCATGAACTCGAGCGCCAAGGGGGTGCTGCTCTACCCGGAGTCGGGGCTTCCCGATGGCTTCACCTGGGGCGACGTGAGGAGGCTGTGGTCGAATGCCAATGGCATAATACCCTTTGTGCGTGACCCGAATGGGACGATGCCTCAGCAAGTGACCTCGCGCAATACCGACATAGGGGCCTACCAGCTGCTCAACACGCAGATGAGGCTCATTGAGGATATATCGGGGGTGAATGGGGTGCTTCGCGGCGTTACGGCCAACAACCGCACCGGCGCACAGCTCTATGAGGCACAGCTCGACAATGCCGACACTGCGCTCACCGACATCTACCGCACTTTCGACGCCTTTCGCGCGATGAGGGATGGGAAGATAGTGGAGAGTGGAGAGGTAAGAGGTAAGGGGTAAGAGGGATTTTAGTGGAGAGTGGGGTGAAAAAATGGCGTATTTATTTGGGATTATTAACAGATTGCAGTAATTTTGCAGCAATAAACCAAAGGATTGTCACCGATGAGAAAGATTACTGCCACAGTCATTACCTACAATGAAGCCGACAGGATAGAATTGTGCCTCAAGTCGCTGCAAGGAGTAGCCGACGAGATTATTGTGGTCGACTCATTCTCGACCGACAACACGCTGGAGATTTGCCAGCGCTACAACTGCATAGTGACGCAGCGGCGCTTCAATGGCTACGGAGCGCAGAAGCAATATGCAGTGTCGCTCTCGACCAACAGCTATGTGCTCTCGATTGATGCCGATGAGTTTCTTGATGAGGAGCTGCGCGAGTCGATAATCGCGCTGAAGCGCGAGGGCTTCACCCACCGCATCTATTCGCTCAACCGCATCAACTACTACTGCGATGTGCCGATACGCCACTGCGGGTGGCAGCCCGACCGCCCCATACGCCTCTTCGACAAGCGCTACGCGAGCTGGAACCTGCGCGACGTGCACGAGACGGTGATTTTCCCCGGCACGCTGCGCCCTGAGCCGATACCGGGCAAGCTGATACACCACCGCTGCAACTCGGCCGACGAGCACCGCCGCAAGGAAGAGCGATATGCCACCATCAACTCGCGCATACTCTCCACCGAGGGCCGCCATGCCTCGGCGCTGACACCCTATGTGAAGGCCACGATTGCATTCCTGCGAATCTACATAGGCCGCCTCGGCTGCCTCGATGGGCACCAGGGGCTGGAGATTAGCCGCACGGCCGCCCACTCGGCCTTTGCCACCTACAGGCTGCTGCGCCGCCGGCAGCGGTGAGGCGCGACAATGAGACACTAAATCTAATACAACAACCACCTACTCTTACAAAAAGAATTATGGCTATCAACGTTTTTCACATAGTATCGGACAAGGAATGGGCGGGCTCCGAGCAATACGTGTATGACCTCGCCTCGGAGCTTCGCAAGAATGGCGAGTATATCGAGATAGTGACCCGCAACCGCCGCCAGATTCTCGACCGCTTCCGTGAGCTGGAGGTGCCCATCTCAATACTTCCGCTGAAGCGGCTAACCGACTTCGACAGCGTGCTGCGCTTCGCACGCCTCATTAAGCGCGGCAAGAACATAGTGCATGTGCACAACCCCAAGGACGCTGCCATCGCCATGCTCGCCCGCAAGATTTCGGAGAACAAGAACACCCGCGTGGTGATGACGTGCCACACAGTGGCGCGACCCAAGCGCGGCCCCATATACAAGCGCATCTACCGCGAAATCGACAAGATTATCTTCGTGTCGCACCTGGCAAAGACCACTTTTCTTGAGAGCCGCAGCGGAATGGACCCCGAGCGCATCACGGTGATACACAACAGCGTGCACCACAAGCTCAACGGCCGCGACCGTGCGGTGAACCTGCGCGAGAAGCTCAATATAGCCGCAGACAAGAGGCTCATCATGTTCCATGGCCGCATCGCGCCCGAGAAGGGCGTATCGGTGCTTCTGCGAGCGCTCACGCAGCTCGACAAGGAACGCTATCACTTGGTGTTTATCGGTGCCGGCGACACGAAATACCTGGGTGAGATCAAGGCCTTTATCGTGGCCAACCCGCTACTGCGCAACGTGACATTCCTTGGCTATCAGGACGACGTGCAGCCGCTGCTTGAGCAGTGCGACTTAGGCGTGCTTCCCTCGGTGTGGAAAGAACCCTTCGGGCTCACCAACTTAGAATATATGATGCTGGGCAAGGCACACATCGCCACCACCAATGGCGCACAGCACGAATATGTGAAAGACGGGCGCACCGGCATACTCGTGTCGCCCGACAACTACCGCGCCCTTGCCGATGCCATAGAGCGCCTGCTCGACAACCCTGAGCTGTGCCGCAGCATAGGCGAGGCCGCCAAGGCCGAGTTTGACAGCGAGCTGTGCTACGACAAGTTCTACGCCCGCCTCACCGCCACCTACCGCAGCCTCTTCTGAT
>CAMGFF010000055.1 GCA_946055125.1 uncultured Prevotellaceae bacterium
TGGTTTTATGTTGTAAAGCATAATTTTTTACCAAGAATTTTCTTTGAATTAATAATAATTAATATATAGACGACCAAGTGTTAGCGAGTGTGAATATAATTGGTGGGGGAATGTCGAGATTGAGGCTTTCTCGCATTTCGACATTCCCCACAATGTGTGCTGATGTAGGGGTTAGGGTATATTGGAATAGAATGAGTCAATCATCGAGGACTCACTTGAAGTATTTCGTGAAAATCAAGCGGGAAACGGTAAGAGGGTCGGCAGGAAATGTGGTGGGGTTAAGAGGTGCCGTGGTGAGTTGCGACACCCATTGCTGCTCCCATTCGCTGGCGGCTGAGTCGAATTCTTTCTGGTCGAAGTCGCGGTTTTGCTGCACGGCCACGAAGGATTCGTCGAAGTAGAGCTGCCAGCGGCGGTCGTAGTATCCCACATTAAGGCCGGCCCATGAGCGGCAGGCGTAGTCGTTGAGCTGGCCGGCTCCGCCCCAGGTGGTGATAATATTTCGCGCGTCGTGCTCATAGTAGTCGCTTTCTTGCCGTGAAGAGCCGAGATTGCGAGCGGCCGTGAGCCAAGTGCTGAGTGTGCTGTGGGAGTGGAAAGAGCAAATTTTGTCGATGTCGTGCAGCAGCTCCATCATCACTGTGGCGTGGTGGCGCATTTCGGCAAGGTCGTGGGCTTTCGCTGCCTCGTCGAATGCTATGCGCTCGGCGAGGAAACGGTTGCCGAGCACTTGTCGACCCACCACTACGAGGTCGATGACGAAAGCGTCGGTGGTGGCGGAGGGAGCATCGAGGAGCAGGCGCCAGGCCTCGGTGAGGCGGTCGTTATCGTATTCGGTGGTGAAGTGCCAGCGCGAAGTCTCGCCCCACATCGGACGGTAGCATTGCGCCGTGCCGGCCGAGTGAGAGGGCTCTGTGTAGATTTCGTTGAACAGGATTTCCCAGGCCTCGCGCACTGCGGCACAGGGCGAGCCATAGTGGCGGTCGGCAATGGAGTGGGCGAGTGCTGTGGAGTCGGCCGCAGGGAAGTTCCAGGCTGCTGATAGGATTTCCTCATAGGGCATTTGCTGAATGTCGAGGCCCTCGAGTGTTGAGCCCACACCGGCGAGGTTCTTCCCGGCGTGAGCGAGAGCGTTCTCGAGGCGGGCGAGTGCGGTTTTGGGATTGGCTCGCAAGGCAGTGTTTCCGCCGAAGTTGCCAAGGTAGCACCACACGAAAGGCTGGCCGTGGAAGCTCTTTGTGGAGGGCCAGAGCTCGGTGAAGTCGCAATAGTAGTCGAGCAGCAGCATTTTGCCTTTAGGTACGCCCGAGAGCATGGCCTTGATGCGTGGGGCAGTCCACTTGTCGCTGTCGTAGTAGAACATCCAGGTCATTTGCATCCACACCGCCCGCTTGTCGGCGGCGGTGAGCGAGGAGTAGATTTGTGCGGCAATGCGTTTTATGTAGGCTTCGTCCCAGCTTGGCGGGTCCACCTCGTTGAAAGGGTCAATACCATAGATGTGGTCGGAGCCGAAGAGGCGCGACTGCTCGCGGAGGAAGAGCTGCTGAATCTTGGCGAATAGAGGCTCCGAGGGGTCGAGGAAGTGGCAGCGGTAGCGGTCGTCGAATCCGCCCCAGCTTCCCAGGTATTTGATATTGGCATCGGGGAAAATGTCTTTCAGCTCGGCGGGCACATGGCCGGCAAAGGCGGGCAGCACCGGGCGCATGTTGAGCTCGCGCTCACGGGCGAGGATTTGCTTTTGCAGTGTCGCCTGTGCTTTGAGCCACTCCATGGGGAGCGGGCCATTCCAGCGGTCGATATTGGCCATGCGGTGCCATGGCAGGTATGACGGGCCCACGAAGTAGCCGCGCACCTGCTCATCGGTCATTCCAAGCGACCGCCACACGTTGTACCACACAGCCTCCTGCCCTGTGATAGCGAGAGGCATGTTCACGCCATTGAGCGCCATCCAGTCGATGAACCGCTCCCAGTCGCTCCACTGCCAGAAGGGCATGGAGTAGCCGTAGGTGCAATAGTTGAGGAAGAAGCGGGTGGGTGTGCGGGCCTCCACGCGCTCAGGTGAGCCTACGGGGGGAAGGGAGTCGGGCAAGACGACATCTTTGCCGGCATACCATGAGATGGTGGTGAGGCAATACTTCTTGATATAGTGGTTGAGGCCCATGGCCATGGAGTTGGCGTTGTTGCCGGCAATGACTATTTTTCCTTTCTCGCTGTGCAGCGAGAAGCAGTCGCTATGGTTGCTTCCTGCCTTGATTTTGCGGAACTCAAAGATGCCGCAGCGAGAGGGGATGATGCGCTCCGCGAGGTTACGGGCGGCAACGACGTCGGTGTCGGTGGCCGGCTGTCTCGCCCACAGAGAAAAGTTGCACAGCAGTGCCAGTGCTAATGAATAGATGAGATGTTTCATGATTATATGCGTGTGATGGTTTATTCGGCTGCAAATATATGTGAAATACTTGAAAGATGCAATAAAAATGAGTGTAGGGTGGGGCAGAAGCAGGAAAAGCGACAGCCCTATGAGGACTGCCGCTTTGAGAGCGTTTATGTGGTGGAAATCAGCCTGTGTGATTACAGGTTGCTGTCCTTCTCCTTAGCGAGGTTGCGATACACGAGCTTGTGCTCAAGGAACTCCTGGGTAGCAATAAGCACAGGCTTGGGCAGCTTCTCGTAGTAGCGAGAAATCTCAATCTGCTCGCGGTTCTCCGAAATCTCCTCAAGGTTGTCGTTCATAGAGGCAAACTCCTGGAGCTTCTTTTCCAAGTCGTGTTTCATCTCCACGGCGATTTGGTTGGCACGCTTGGCGATGATGCACACTGTTTCATAGACGTTGCCGGTTTCCTCCGACATTTTGATCATGTCGCGGGTCACGGTGTTGAGAGGTGCGTTTGATTTCTTGTAGTCCATTTCGTTACGTTATAATCAGCTAAAAATTAATCTTTCACATATTTGCTTGCAATCTTGAAGATGTTGTCGGCTTCCTCGCGGGTTTCGCTTTCGGGGTAGTCGTTGATGAAGGAGTAGTATTCATCGATTACTTCGCGGAATCGGTCGATTTTCTTCTCATCCACGCTCTGCGAGGCTTCCTGGTAGCGTGCCTTCAAGATGAGCATTTCGAGTTGTTCCTTGTATTTGCTGTAAGGGTAGTCTTTGATAGCGTTTTTGGCTACAATGACTGCCGACTCATAGTTGTTGCCCATGTAGTTGCCCAGGTTGTAATAGAGCTGGGCGTTTTGCAGTTCCTTGAAAACGAGCTTGTCCTGAAGCTCGAAGATTGCATTTTGGGCAATCGACACCTTGTCGCTCTTGGGAAAATAGTCGAGGAAAGCCTGGAGCTCCTCTATGGCCTTGTAGGTGTCGGTCTGGTCGAGCTGCGACTCGGGGGAGTCGAGGTAGTAGCCATAACCGGCATAGAAACGGGCCAGCTCGGTGTATTGTCCCTTTGGGTAGTTGGAGTAGTAGGACTTGAAGTAAGCTCCAGAGCTTATGTAGTCCTTGTTCTCATAGTAGCTCAGTGCGAGCAGATAGAGAGCCTCCTCGGCCTTGTCGGTTCCTTTGAAAACGGGTATGAGGTCGGTGAGGATGGTATAAGTCTGCGCGTACTTGCCTTTCTCGAAAGCCTTCTTGGCATAGTCGAATTTGTAGTTGTAGTCGGTGCTCTTCAGCACCTTGTTGTATTCGCCGCAGCTTGCGAGGAGCATTGAAGCGAGCAGTATGTAGATAAAGCGCAATTTCATACTCTTTAGAGATAGTGTCCTGTTATTTTCACGTTTGAGAGTGCAAAGTTACTGATTAATCCTAAAATAGCAAAGCGTAGAGTGAAAAATAATGCAAACTAATTGCGAAATAATGTGACAAAACGTGCTATTGGTGGCGATTGGTGTGCGAGAAAGAGGAATTTGGCAAATTTTCTGGCATAAATGTCAGGAATTTCAAAGAAAAAATGTAACTTTGTGAGTGAATCGGGCTTTTCTTAATGTTTTGTGAAAGCGAAGTAAGCGATATTGACTACACAATGTGACGGTAAACCACTTTATAGAATTAGAAATTTAAGATTATGAATTTATCAAAGACAACTACAATTATTGCATCGTGCATGCTGCTTGCCGTGGCATCGTGTGCCGGGAGCAAAAGCGAGGCAAGACAGGAAACGGCCGGGGAGCCTACCGAGGTGAAATGGAAGACTGAGGCTTGCGACCTGGTACACCGGGGTGAGCTGGCTAAGGCACGTGTGCTGATGGACTCGCTTGGAAGTGAGGAGAAGGCTGAATATGCCTTGCAAATCGACTCGCTGCGGGAGATTATTGAGCGACTGCGCTACGACTTCAGCCTCACCCCCGATGAGGGAGTGAAATTGGTGCGTGAGATTGTGCCCGAGGCCGACGACACTCTTATTGCCGAGTGGAAAAGCAAGCGATACCTGGAAACAATGACAATCGACGGCAAAGAGATGTGGTTCCGCAAGGCAGTGCGCAACCTGCGCCTCATCGACGTGGAGGATTTCGGGCTCTTCAACAAGCTCGAGAAGCGCGGTGTGGAGCAGCAATACACTACCTATTTCCATGACATGATGGCGCAGCAGCCCGATGAGCGTGGCTCGCGCAACTGGCACAAGGTGAAAATCACCTTCACCATTGAGGTGGAGCCCGATGCTGTGCCGACAGGTGAGATGGTGAGGGTGTGGATGCCATTCCCATTCGACAACGGGCGCCAGCGCAACATCAAGCTGCTATCCACGTCACACAAGCCCACAATGTCGCAAGGCTCGGTGCACCACACTGTGTATATGGAGGCTCCTGCCGAGGCCGGCAAGCCCACGCAATTTGGCATGGAGCTGAGCTATGAGGTGGGCGGACAATACTTCGCCATTGATGACATTAAGCGTAACCTTAAGCCCTACGACACCTCAACAGAGCTTTATGCACGCTTCACCGCCACCGAGCGACCCCACATTGTGGTTAACGACAAGATGCGCGAGCTTGCAAAGAGTATAGTGGGCGACGAGAAGAATCCCGTGGAGCAGGCGAGCATGATCTACGACTGGATAGTGACGCGCTACCCGTGGGCCGGCGCGCGCGACTACAGCACCATTCCAAATATTCCCGAATATGTGCTTGAGAACGGTCATGGCGACTGTGGCCAAGTGTCGCTGCTCAATATCACCTTGCTGCGCTCGCTGGGCATTCCGGCACGGTGGGAGAGTGGCTGGATGCTCCACCCGGGCGAGAAGAACCTGCACGACTGGGGCGAGATATACTTTGAGGGAACCGGCTGGGTGCCTTGCGATGTGTCGTTTGGCCGCTCCACAAAGGGGACTGCCATTAAGGATATCTACAAGACCGGCACCGACATCTACCGTTTTGCCACCAATGAGGGCGTGAATGGCAAACTGTCGCCCGAAAAGAAGTACATTCGCTGCGAAACAGTGGATTTCCAGCTCGGTGAGGTGGAATGGCGCGGCGGCAACTTGCCCATGCAGAAGTGGACCTCTACTCTCAATATCGACTCTTTTGAGCGGTGAGCTATGAGCTGTGGGCTATTTTCCTTTTACATTCAACTTTTTTATCTATTATTATAACTATGAGGAAATTGATTTTAATATTGGCTGCAATTGCGTGCATCGTGCCGGCTCACTCGCAGTGCATGAAGCAGGTGGTGGATAGCCTGAAGAGTGTGTATGCGCCCGACGGACGCACTGCTATTTGGAATATCGACTGCGTGGAGCATTACCATGCCTGGACGCTGAAGGGTGTGGTGGATAATGCGCATAACAAGGCTGTGATTCTCGATGAGGCAAAGCGCCTTGGTATCAATGTGGTGGACAGCATAGCTGTGCTGGAGAACAGCCTCGAGATGCCTTGGGCCATAGTGAAGCTGGCTATTGCCTCGCTGCGCACCGACGGCCGCCATGCTGCCGAGATGGCTACGCAGGCCATTATGGGAATGCCGGTGAAGGTGCTCGAGAAGAAGGGTGACTGGTATCGCGTGCAGACCCCCGACAATTATATCTCCTATTGTCCCGGCAACTCGCTGCACCTTGCCACCGAGCGCGAGATGAAGGCGTGGCGCGGTGCAAAGCGCTACATTGTCACGGCTTATCAGTCGCAGATGGTGGAGAAACCGGGCAGCGACGCTACGGTGACCGACCTGGTGCTGGGCAACATTCTTGAGTTCAAGGGAAAGAGCGGCAAGTGGATTAAGCTCGCCACTCCCGATGGCCGCGAGGGTTATGTGGCGCAGGCCGATGTGAAGGAGTTTGCGCAGTGGGCGCAGCAGAAGCCCGACATGAAGCTGGTGGAGAAGACTGCACGCCGCATGATGGGCGCGGGCTACCTGTGGGGCGGAACTTCGACCAAGGTAACCGACTGTTCGGGCCTGGCCAAGGTGAGCTATTTTGCCAATGCCATAATCTTGCAGCGCGATGCCTCGCAACAGGCTCTCACAGGCAAGAGAATTGCCGCCGATGAGTGGACTAAAGCTCGGCTTGGCGACCTGGTGTTCTTCGGCTCGAAGAGCGGCAGGGTGACGCATGTGGGTATCTACTTGCGCGATGGCGAATATATTCATTGCTCCGGCCGGGTGAAAATCAACAGTGTGGATCCCAAAGCTGCCGGATACCTCAGCACTCCATTTCTCTCGATAAGCCGCATCGATGGCGAGGTGGGAACTACGGGAATTGTGGCTGTGAAGGAGCACGAATGGTACTTTTAGTTAGTTAGGAGTTATTAGTTAGGAGTTAGGAGTTTTTAGTGGGGAGTTGGGGGGTGATGGAATTTTTATAATTCAAATTAAAAATTTGATATATGGATAGACGTAAATTTTTGATTGGAGCCGGACTGGGGCTGATTGCTGCCTCGTCGCCAATTTCGATTTCGGCAATAGACTCGGCAACTAAGAAAATGACTAAATCGGGCCGCATGAAGCTCTCTTTCATGCCCTATGAGCTGAAGCTGCGCCACGCTTTTAACCTTGCTAAGTTCAGCCGCACCACTACGCCCGATGTGCAGGTGCAGATTGAGCTCGACGGCGTTGTGGGTTATGGCGAGGCTTCGATGCCGCCTTATCTTGGCGAGAGCGTGGAGAGCGTGTGCAACTTCCTCAGCAAGGTGGATTTGTCGCAGTTCAGCGACCCTTTCCGCATGGAGGAAATTTTGCACTATGTGGATGGCATTGCTCCCAACAACCGTGCCGCCAAGGCCTCAATCGACATTGCGCTGCACGACTTGCTCGGCAAGATAATGGGGCAGCCTTGGTATAAGATATGGGGCCTCTCGCCCGAGAAAGCCCCCTGCACTTCGTTCACCATTGGTATCGACAAGGCCGATGTGGTGCGACAGAAGGTGCTTGAGGCTGAGCCCTACAAGGTACTGAAGGTGAAGATGGGCCTTGACAACGACAAGGAGCTGGTGGAGATTATCCGCAGCATGACCGACCGTCCCATTTGCGTCGACGCCAACCAGGGCTGGAGCGACAAGCACAAGGCTCTGGAGATGATAGAGTGGCTCTACGACAAGAATTGCCTCTTTGTGGAGCAACCTATGCCCAAGGAGATGCTCGACGAGACGGCATGGCTGCGCGAGCACAGCAACCTGCCCATTATCGCCGATGAGGCTTTCCAGCGCATTGGCGACATTAAGCGCTTCCACGGTGTGTACGACGGAATCAACATCAAGCTCATGAAGAGCACCGGTCTGCACGAGGCCTACCAGATGGTGGTGCTTGCCCGCGCCCTCAACATGAAGGTGATGGTGGGCTGCATGACCGAGACGTCGTGTGCCGTGACTGCCGCTGCCCAAATCTCGCCACTCGTCGACTGGGCCGACCTCGACGGTAACTTGCTTATCGCCAACGACCGTTTCGACGGACTGAAGATAGTGAACGGCCAGGTGACTATCCCCAATCGCCCCGGCATTGGCGTGAAGCTGCTGTGACACGTGCAAGAAGTTGCAGCTGATTTTGAAAAAGAAACGTTTTGTAGGAGGGCGTATCTATGGTCATCATAGTGAATTGTGATATGCCCTCAATTATGAAAGACTCGGAATTTTGTAACCAAAGACAAAGAACTATGGCTGTGGAATGGCGTGGAATGATGAGGTGGGCAGCTATTATGCTGACTTTGCTCTTGGTGGCGCAAGGTGGAGTGGCGCAAAGAAAATTCAGCAACATTGGCTTTGGCGAGGCGCATGTGGTGAACTGCTTTGCCCAGGACGCTTCCGGCATGATATGGATAGGCACCAACCACGGCCTGTACTCCTACGACGGATATTCCACTATCTCTCATGCCACACACAGTCATGCAACCAGCTCGCAGGTGAACAGCATGCTCATCGCCGGCGACACAATCTACATCGGAGCCGACTGCGGACTGCTTGCCTACGACATCGCACACGACTCATTCTGCGACACCGTGGCCACAGCTCCCTCCGACATTCGAGCCCTTGCTCGGCATGGCGGCACGCTGCTCATTGGCTCGCTTGGTGGCTTCTATGAGCTCGACATTGCCACTCGCAGCATCGCCCGCCGCGACCGCGGTCTGAGCAACAGCACCGTGTATTCAATTCTGCCGATAGAAGGGGAGGGGATATATGTGGGAACGTATAATGGACTCAACAAATACCTGCCACAAAGCAAGGAGTTCAGGCACATAGCGATGCCCACGCCCAATGCTAAGAAAAACACCTTTGTCAACTCGCTGCTCTACGACAGCCGCCGAGGCTGCCTGTGGGTGGGCACAGAGGGTAGCCTCTACACAATGGACCTGCTCTCGCACCGGTTCACGCGCATCGACGGCTTTGGATATAACTCAATCAAGTCGCTTGCCATCGACGATGCCTCGGGCGAGGTGATGGTGGGCACCGACAATGGTCTTTACTCCTACACCGACCAGGGCATAGTGCGCTACAGCCACAACTCACGCATATCCTCATCGCTGCTCAACAACGTGGTGTGGAGCGTATTCTTCGACCGCGACCACAACCTGTGGGCCGGCACCGACTACAACGTGAGCCTCTCGCCACAGTCGGACAACAACCTCATCTCCATCTATGAGCTCACAGGCAGCGAGGAGGGCAATGTGATTTATGCCATTGCGCGTGATTCGCGCGGACTGCTGTGGCTGGGAGGAACAAACGGACTGATAAGATGCGAGGGTTCCATGGCCGGCACACTGTGGTACTCCATGGACAACGCCCTCTATCCACTCACGCACAACCGCATACGCGCCATTTACTGTGGCCGCAACGATGAGCTGTGGATTGCCGGCGATGGAGGCCTCAACCGCTACGACTATGCCACGCGCCGGTTTCGCCGCTATCACATAGTGAGCAGCGACCACCGCTATAATGCCAACTGGGCCTACAGCATCTTCGAGGACTCGGTGGGCAACGTGTGGGTGGGTAGCTTCCTTGGCGGTGTGCTGGTGGTGAGCCGCGACAAGCTGCTGAGCGCCGACAGCGAGGTGATTGCCGACCACCACATCACTTTTGGCGATGCCGGCAACTTCGTGAACCAGATGATTCCGGCCACCGATGGAGGCGCCTGGGTGCTGCTCTATCGCAGTGGCGGGCTGTATAAAATTGATGGCCGCAGCTTCTCGGCCAAGCGGGTGAATGTTGAGGCCGAGATGGGCAATACTCTATCGCACATCATTGCCACGCCCGATGGGCGACTGTGGTGTGCCAGCGATGATGTGATAGCCATTTTCGACGCCGCCACCTGTGAGTGCATAACCACACTGCGGCTCAACCGCTATGCCACCAACAGCGTCACTGCCATGGCTCTTGTGGCTGGCAAGGTGTGGGTGGCTACAAGCACAGGGGTGTGGGCAATCGATGCCACGAGCTACTACGCCGAGCGCCTCGACCTGCCCAACCACACTTTCTACTCCATTGCCCACGATGCTGCTGCTGGCAGGGTGCTGCTTGGCGGACTCGATGAGATGGTGAAGGTGAGCCTGGATGATTTGCAGCGTGAGCATCGCGAGAGCGACATCTTCTTCACCGCCATGTGGGTGAACGATGAGCTGCGTGCCTCGGCCGGCATCTTGCGCTCGCAGGGAAGCATTGAGCTGCGACACGACGAGAACCACATCGCCGTGTGCGTGAGCGACTTTGGTTATTCACCCGATTGCAAGACGCAATTCGTGTATAAGATTGAAGAGCATGGAAGCAAGTGGCTCACACTGCCACTCAACACCAACCGCATAACCCTCTCCAACCTGCCACCGGGCACCTACACCGTGAGGGTGAAGGCCGTGGGAGCCGACGGCAAGCTCACCGCCAATGAGCGCACGCTGGTGATAAGGATTGCTCCGCCATGGTATGCCTCCACGCCGGCATTGATAGTCTATGCCCTGCTCCTGCTGGCTCTCGTGATGTGGATTATCCACTTCTACCGCGTGAAAAACCGCCTGCGCATTGCCGGCATCGAAAAGGAGAAGACCGTGGAGCAAATTGCGCTGAAGACGGAGTTCTTTGCCAATATATCACACGACCTCAAGACTCCGCTCTCGCTCATCATGGGTCCCATAGGGCGGCTCATTCCTCACGTCACCGCCCCTACTGTGGAAAAACAGCTCAATCTTGCCTACGACCACG
>CAMGFF010000056.1 GCA_946055125.1 uncultured Prevotellaceae bacterium
ATGCCGCTGTGGCTCTGCGCCTTTGCCCACCCCTCTCAGGTAGCCAAGAGCTACCGTTGCATCATTCACCAGTATAGCCACTGGGGCAGTGTGGATGGCATTGAGGGCGAGGTGGACCTCAACGTGTTCTGCGGCGACTCCACAGCCTGGCACCGCTGGCTCACCGAGTAGCCCCCCACGCGTGCATCAGCCTGATGTCTTTTTTTACATAATCGTAATATCGGTGTAACGCCCTTGTTACATCGCAGCCCTACCTTTGCGCCGACGTTAATATACAAACACATTAAAAGAAATGCAAAAGGTAAAATTATTATGTCTGGGAATTAGCCTGATGACTGCAACGGCAGCTATGGCACAAAGCACCAGCGACAGTGTGAGTGTGACCGACAAGGTCCCGGCGCGTGCTTCTTTCGAGGGCGGCAAACTTCACTTTCGCAGCAACGACAACAAGTTCCACCTGTGGTTCGACAACCGTGTGAACCTGGAGTCGGCAGTGTATTCGCCCACCGAGAGTGTTGATGACTTGAAATCAAAGACCAACAAAGACCTTGAGGAGGACGACGGACAGTTCCGCTTCTCCAATGGCACTATAGTGCGCCGTGCACGCTTCGGCATCAAGGCCACGCTCAACGAGAAGTGGTTTGCCGAGCTCGACCTCGACTTCGCCAATAATGAGGTGGAAATAAAGGACTTCTTCATGGGATATAAATTCAATGAGCACTGGAGCGCAAAGCTGGGCAACTTCAAGGTGCCCATGAGCATGGAGCGCGTGACCAGCTCCAAGTATCTCATGGCCACCGAGCGACCCATGCCCGTTGAGGCTTTTGCCGACGGCCGCAAGCTGGGCCTTGCCGCTACGGGCTGGAACCGCGGCTGGTGGGTGTCGGCCGGCGCGTTTGGCCGCAGCGTCGACATCTTGCAGAAGGAGCGCAACCGTGGCAACGACGGCTACGCCTTTGCCGCCCGCGCAGCAATAAGCCCCGTGAACAATGAAGTCATGACCATGCACATTGGCGGATATGCCAACTACCAGGTGCCCTCCTATGAGGGCGACGACGACCGCATGGTGCTCTTCCGCACACTGCCCGAGAGCCGCGTCGACCACCGCCGCTTCGTGCAGGCCGAAGTTGAGAACGTGAACAACTACACCACCCTGGGCTGGGAGCTCGGTTTCCGCTACCGCAAGTTCCTTGCCTACGGCGAATACATCTTCAACACCATCTCGCGCTATGGCTATGAGTCGGGCGGTGTGAAGACGCAGCTGAAGAACGCACAGTTCAATGGCTGGTATGCCCAGGCTTCCTACATGATTCTCGGCGAGAACCGCAACTACAGCCCCGACGATGCCGAGTTTGGCCCTATGACCAAGCTCCACAAGGGCGGAAACCTGGAAATTGCCGCCCGCGTGAGCAACATCAATATGAACGACTGGCACGACGAGCGTGCCTACATCACCGGCGGCAAGGCCACTGCCTGGTCGGCCTCACTCAACTGGTTCCCCATTCGCAACATAGTGATAGGCCTCAACTACACCTTCGTGAACAACGACAAATATGCCGACTCCAAGGGGCAAATCACCGGCGGCGGCAAGTCGCTTGCCGAAGTGCGCCCCGACGGTATCGACTTTAGCGTGTTCCAGTTGCGGACCCTTTTCTCTTTCTAATCTCCAATCTTAAAGCAAAAACCCCGAAATGATGAGAAAACAAATATTCAATCTCGCTATATTCTGCCTCGCTGCCCTGTCGCTGGCAGCCTGCAAAACCGACGATGAGCCTCAATGGGACAATAACGAAGTGCCCGAAAACCCCGGCGAAAACCCCGGCGGCAACGAAAATCCCGGCGGCGAGAACCCCGGCGACGACACTCCGGCCAACTTCACCGCCATTCGCCTCAATGAGCTCGACGGCAACAAGCCCAAGTTTATCGAGCTCTACAACACTGCCTCGCAGCCTGTGGATATTTCAGGAATGAAGCTGCGCAAGAACGACGAGGAAATGGTGTATGAGGCACCCTCGGGCACCTCTATCCCTGCCGGCGGTTTCCTCATGCTCCTCTCCGACCAGACTGACCCCAGCCTCGGCTTCAATGCCGGCTTCTCAGCCAAGAAGTCGGTGAAGATAGAGCTTCTGGGTCCCGATGGCTCAATAGTGGATGTATTTGCCAATCCAAGCATTGCCAAGGGAATGGTGTGGGACGAGGGCGACCCCAAATACAACGGCGACGCCACAGTGCAGTCCTACGGACGCAAGCCCGACGGCACAGGTGAGTGGTACATACTCAAGAGAACCCAAGGCACATCAAACAATGACGCCGCTGCCGGCGAGAAAATAACCTGGTAATAAATAAATCATTAAAAAAACAGTGATAATTATGAAGACAAATCAAGTGATGAGAAATCTCGCTATTGCCCTTGCTGTGGCACTGTCGTCATCGTCGATGACTCTTAGCGCTGATAGTGACGTGGTATTCTATGAGTCGTTCAACGGCCTCAGTGGCCAGGGCGGCAACGATGGCTACTTCGACAACGATGAGGCCGCCGGCGTAGAGGTAGGCGCCGAGGACCTCCTCTCGGCCGAGCTGCTCGACAACAAAGAGGGCTGGGGCGACTTCGTGAAAGTGGCTATCTGCGACAAGTGCGTGCGAATTGCCACAAAGAAGAACAATGGCGAAATCACCACTCCGGCTTTTGCCGCCACCGGCACTGCAACGCTCACATTCAATGCCGCTGCACAGCTCGAAGATGTCACCACACTCTATGTGGAGGTAGTGGGCGAGGGCAAGCTCACCTACGGCGATACCACCGACAAGAAGATTGCAATCAATCTTCCCGCCACTGTGGCCGGCGAGACCACACTCGCCAATGAGAACTACACACTTGGCCTCACCGATGTAACCGGCGATATCAGCATCAAGTTCTCCACCATTTCAACTTCCACAAGCAAGCAGCGTGCCTACATCGACGAAATCAAGGTGGTGAACGGCACCAGCTCAGTGGCCGCTAATATCTATGATGAGAAGCAAACCAACGAGGCATTCGACCTCCTCGGCCGCCGCGTGGCTCCCACAAGCCGCGGATTCCTCATCATCAATGGCAAGAAGGTGATTCGCTGACAGGCTCTCTCCCCCTCCCACAGCTCAAGGATTGAACTATAATTTGTGGTAGTTATTCTACATATTTCTCCGGCTCGCCAATACTCTTGTGGCGGGCCGGAATGTTTTTTTTGAAAAAACTTGGGATTTGTGATGGTTAATTGAAAAATTCTGGCTAAGTTTGTAACGTGAAATGCAATGCACCCATTTTTTCACATCATCAATAGTGTATTAACCCTGTCAACGTGTAATAATCATCATGCTGAAAAAGATAAAATCTACAATTCTTGCCATTGCGGCTGTATTCTCGCTCAATGCCGGGGCCACCGACTCTCTCAAGGTCGCTGCCGACACCGTGGCTGCGCCCATCGCGCTTACCGACAGCTTAGCTGCGCCTATCGACAGCACTGTGTGCTTCCTCGACACTTTCAAGATAAAGACCGTGGTGCTTGCCGACCGCCTCACCACCAACCTCGACTCCATAGTGCTCCGGCCGAGCATGCTCTTCTTGCCCCTCATCTTCGAGCACTATGAGGATTTCCCCGACACCATCGCACCCGAGCCAAAGTCCCCGCTCTACGTCTTCAATGCCGGCGACCAGTGGCTCACCGACGCTGCCGGCTACAGCCACACAGTGCGCCGCCTCCGCTTCAAGACCATGCTCTGGAACCCCGAGGTGAACCGCTACAACCTCGACATGCTCCCCGAGCCTCCCAAGCAATATGAGCTCGTGGCCGACCCCTCCGACCGCACCCTCACCCTCGAGAAAAAAACGCTGAGCGACAAGGTTGAGCTATCGACCGACGCCGGCGAAGCCCCGGTGAAGGTGCGCAACTGGCTGCACACTTTCAATGGCTCAATTCACTTCTCTCAGGCCTACCTCTCCGAGAACTGGTACCAGGGCGGAAACAACAACCTCAACGTCCTGGGGCACTTCATCTGGGACGTGAACCTCAACCAGAACAAATACAAGAACCTGCTCTTCAACAACACCGTGCAGTATAAAATCGGCCTCCAGTCGGCCCCGCAGGACTCCCTGCGAGGCTACAGCATCAGCGAGGACCTCTTGCAGGTCAACTCTAAGTTTGGCTACAAGGCCTTCAAGCACTGGTACTACTCAACCACCCTGCTCTTCAAGACGCAGCTGCTCAACAACTACTCGCCAAACACCAACAACCTGCGAGCCTCATTCCTCACCCCGGGTGAGCTCAACATCGGCCTCGGTATGACCTACAATGCCAAGAGCAAGAATGGATATGCCAACTTCGACCTCTCGCTCTCGCCGCTCTCCTACAACCTGAAGATTTGCCGCGAGAACACGCGCATTGACCCCACCTCGATGGGCATAGATGCCGGCAAGACCACAAAGAACAAGTTCGGTTCGAGCCTCGAAGCCCGCTTCCAGTGGAAAATCACTCCGCAAATCAGCTGGAACACGCGCCTCTATGCCTTCACCGACTACGACAAAGTGCAGGGCGACTGGGAGCACACATTCAACTTCTCCATCAACAAGTACCTCTCCACGCAGTTCTATGCCCACCTGCGCTTCGACAACGGCGCAGCTAAGAACGACTCGTGGAAATACTGGCAGTTTAAGGAAATTCTAAGCTTCGGCCTCACCTACCGCTTCTCTATGCAATAATGGGCCGCCCCTTGCTCAGGTCGTGGATTGCCGCTGCCTTGCTCGCCGCCTCGGCTGCAAGTGCGGCTGCCGATGCCGCCGGCTCGACCGGTGGCCTCTACACCCACTCCATCCCCGACAGCTCAATGCTACTCCCCGGCCGCTCGCTCGAACAGCAGCTCCGCGTCGTGGCTCACGCGCACCTCGATGCCATTGAGGGCGTGTGGCGCTACACCCACGAGATGATGACAGTGGCTGTGGAGCGCTTCTCCGACCCCTCTTTCGCCTCTCGAATCGCCTACCGCATTGTGCTGCTCGAGTCCGACGACCTTATCCTCCTGCCGGGCACCGTGATTGGATACATCGCACCCAGCGCCGACTCCCACAAGTTCGAGATGTGGCTCTACAGCGAGCGGCTCGAATCCACGCTCTATTCCCCCACGCGCCTCATCGCCACCCTCGAGGGCGGGGTGCTCACATGCAGGCGGCCGGTGGAGGTGAACGTGCGCGTGCGCGTGAATTTCGCGCGGTTCCTGCCCGGCATATTCAAGGGGGTTTCTATCATTCCCGGTGTCACCACCGAGGAGCTTCCGGTGGGTTTCAGGCGCATCTGCCCCACTCTCCCCTCGGGCGCTCCCGATTATGGCACGCGAATAAGATACCTTTAATTCTCAGCCCTACAATGAAATCTATCCTTGCACTTCTTCTAATAATGGCCGCAGCGGCGCTCTCGGCTCCCGCCAAGAAGCGGACAACCACTCGCCACCACCTGCAGCCGGGCATTGAGACACTGCGCGAGGTGAGGCGCATTGCCTCGCACACCGCCGACTCGCTGCCCCACTCCACCACTACCCCCACTGCTGCCTTCGACTCCACCGCCCTCACCATCCACTCCTTTGCCAAGCGTGCCGGCGACTACCGCGAGCAGTTCACCGCCACCAATCACTCCTCTATGCACATCACCGGCCTGCAGCTGCTGCTCCGCTACTATGCCCCCGACGGCTCGGTGATTGCCGAGCGCACCGTGGAGGTGAAGTGCGACATCTTGCCCGGCCACTCGCAGCAACTCAAGATTCCCTCATTCGACCGCAACCGCGCCTACCACTATGCCTACGGCTCACGGCCTCGCCTCACCGGCACCACGCCATTCGACGTGGCCTACCGCCTGCTGCGCTACGACGTGGCGGTGACCCGATAGCGCGACTCACACATCGCCACCATTACGCGCCTTTATGTTGCAAAATTCCAATACTTTTTGTAACTTTGCGCCATAATTCCAACAAAGAAACATTTTTTATTACAAATTCATTTATGAGCAAAACAAGAGTTGCCGTAGTAGGCTACGGAAACATCGGCCGCTATGTGGTCGAGGCACTCAGCGTCGCCCCCGACTTTGAGATTGCCGGTATCGTGCGTCGCAGCACTGCCAATATTCCCCAAGAGATTGCAAAATTCAAGGTTGTCACCAATATTGATGAGCTGGGCAAGGTGGACGTGGCTATCCTCAGCACTCCCACCCGCGAGGTGGAGAAGCACGCAGCCGAGCTGCTCGCCAAGGGCATCAACACCGTGGACAGCTTCGACATTCACACCAAGATTCCCGCCCTGCGCCAGTCGCTCAATGCTATCGCCAAGGCTCATGGCACCAAGGCCGTGATTGCCGCCGGCTGGGACCCGGGCAGCGACTCGGTGGTGCGCACCCTCATGCAGGCCGCAGCTCCCAAGGGTGTGACCTACACCAACTTCGGTCCCGGCATGAGCATGGGTCACAGCGTGGCAGTGCGCTCAAAGGCGGGCGTGAAGGATGCCCTCTCCATGACCATTCCGCTCGGCACCGGTATTCACCGCCGCATGGTATATGTGGAGCTGGAGGAGGGTGCGAGCCTCGACGAGGTGACAAAAGCAATCAAGGCCGACCCCTACTTTGCCAGTGATGAGACCCATGTGATGCAGGTGGCAAGCGTCGATGAGGTGCGCGACATGGGGCACGGCGTGCACATGGTGCGCAAAGGCGTGTCGGGACTCACACAGAACCAGCGCTTTGAGTTCACCATGAGCATCAACAACCCCGCCCTCACCGCCCAGATTCTCGTGGGCGTGGCTCGCGCCACCATGCGCCTCACTCCGGGTGCCTACACCATGATTGAGGTGCCCGTAATCGACCTCCTCCCCGGCGACCGCGACCAGTGGATTGCCCACTTGGTGTAAGCGCTCCCATGGATAGTGCGAAGCTGTAGCGCCAGAGTGCGTCATTACAGCGAAATAAACAGGGTCGCTCCGTGGAAATTCCACTATTTCAGTGGCTTCTCCACGGAGCGACCCTATTCATAGTATGTCGTTATTCTTATCTCTAAGCACGCCTTAGCTGAAGATGTGGCGCAGGCGCGAGAAGATGTTTCGCTTCTCGCTCTCGCTGGGGCTCATGTTCTCCGAGCCACGCAGCTTCTCTATTGCCTCGCGCTCCTCGCGGTTGAGGTTCTGGGGCACATACACCGTGATGTTCACGAGCATGTCGCCGTTGCCGTAGCCATTGGGCGAGGGAAGTCCCTTGCCACGCAGGCGCAGCACCTTGCCGGGCTGTGTGCCCGGGTCGATTGTGAGACGGGCGCGGCCATCGATGGTGGGCACTTCCACCTTGCCGCCAAACACTGCCGTGGGGAAGTCGAGAATGAGGTTGTAGATGAGGTTGTTGTCCTCGCGCTGCAGCTCGGCGGCCTTCTCCTCCTCAATCACTATGAGCAGGTCGCCCGGCACGCCACCACGGCGCGGGGCGTTGCCCTTGCCCTGCATGCTCAGAGTCATTCCCTCGCTCACGCCGGCGGGAATCTTCACGGTGATAACCTCCTCCTTGCGCTCAATGCCCTCGCCGGCGCAGTGGGGGCACTTGTCGGTTATAATCTTGCCCTCGCCGCCGCATTGCGGGCAGGGGCTTTGCGTCTGCATCATGCCGAGCATCGTCTGGCGCACCTGTGTCACCACGCCGGTGCCGTGGCAGTGTTCGCAGGTCTTGTAGGCGGTGCCGCCCTTGGCTCCGGTGCCGTGGCACTCCTCGCAGGCCACATAGCGCGGAATCTTGAGCTTCTTCTCCACGCCGTGGGCCACGTCCTTGAGGGTGACGCGCACCTTCACGCGCAGGTCGGTGCCTCGGTTCACGCGGCGGCCGCCACGCTGGCGCGCTCCGCCGCCAAACACGTCGCCAAATATGTCGCCGAAGTGCGAGAAGATGTCGTCCATCGACATTCCGCCGCCGAATCCGCCCGCGCCGCCAAATCCGCCGCCCATGTTGCCCATGTTGTGGCCAAACTGGTCATATCGCGCACGCTTGTCGGGGTTGCTGAGCACGTCGTAAGCCTCGGCTGCCTCCTTGAATTTCTCTTCGGCCTCCTTCTTCTCCTCCTCGCTCTTGCCCTGCTGGCGGTCGGGGTGATATTGAATGGCTTTCTTGCGATAAGCCTTTTTCAGCTCATCGGCAGTGGCGTTTTTGCTCACGCCAAGCACTTCGTAGTAATCTCTTTTGTCCATCGTCGTAGTCGTATCCTCCGAAATATATATGTCCGTCGATTATTTATTTCCCCCTTGATTACTGCCCCACAACCACCTTGGCGTGGCGCAGCACCTTGTCATTGATTTTGTAGCCTTTCTGCACGGTGTCGATCACCTTGCCCTTCAGCTCCTCGTCGGGGGTGGGGAAGTTGGCCACTGCCTCGTGCAGCTCGGTGTCGAAGTCGACCTTGTCGCTGTCGATGGCCTCCACGCCGTTGCCCTTGAGGTACTTGACGAACTTGTTGTAGATAATCTCCACGCCCTGGCGCAGGCTCTCCACGTCGGCCTGCTCATTCATGGCCTGGAGGGCACGCTCAAAGTCGTCGATTACCGGCAGAATGTCGCTCATTGCCTTCTCAGCTCCATTCTTCATTATCTCCATCTTCTCCTTGAGGGTGCGCTTGCGGAAGTTGTCGAACTCGGCCATGAGGAAGAGATACTCTTTCTTCTCCTTGGCAAGCTCCTCCTCGAGCTGCGCTATGCGCTCCTCGGGAGTAGGCTCGGTGGCTTCCTGCTGCTCGGCTGCCTGTGCCTCGGCCTGCTGTGCCTCGGTGGCTTCCATTTCTTGCTTCTCGTTAGTGTTATCTTTTTCGTTTGCCATAATATTCAATGCTTTTTTTCACAATTGAATATCAAAAACATTGCCAAACTCTGCAAATTTGTCGCTTTCTGCCATATTGGCACTATCGAAAATGCCAAACACCGACGAGCCGGAGCCCGACATGGCGGCATACACCGCCCCACTCTCCATAATGCGCTCCTTGAGCGTGGCAAGCCGAGGGAACGCGGCGAAGACGCTAGGCTCGAAGTCGTTCTTGAGCAGCCCCTGCCACTCGGCCAAAGGGCGAGCCACTATTTCGGTCACTGCCACCTCGGGCTCGCACGGTGTCACGCGGCTGTAGGCGAGCTTGGTGGGCACCGAGATGTCGTCGGGCTTCACCAGCAGCATGCGGTAGCCCTTGAGCGACACGGGCACATCGGCGAGGCGGTCGCCAATCCCGCTCGCTCTCATGGGGCGGTTGTAGATGAAGAAGGGGCAGTCGGCGCCAATGGTGGCAGCCAGCCGCGCCAGCTCTTGCTGTGGCACTCCCAGGGCGAACAGCTCGTTCACGGCGAGCATGGTAAAGGCCGCATCGGCCGAACCTCCGCCCAGACCTGCTCCGTCGGGGATAATCTTGGTGAGGTAGATGTCGACCGGCGGCGCGGCAAATTCGCGCTGCATAAGCCGGTAGGCCCTCATCACCAGGTTTTTCTCCACCGGGCAGTCGATGTGGCGGCCATAGGTGGTGAGAGTGGCGTCGCCGCCACGTGCCGGCACCACCTCAAGGATATCAGTCAGCCCGATGGGATAGAACACTGTTGAAATATCGTGGTAGCCATCGGCACGACGGCGCACGATGTCGAGTCCAAGGTTCACCTTGGCATTAGGATAAACTATCATAATATCATTTTTTTAATTTCTTTGGCTACGGGCTCAAGGCTCACAGCCAAAAAAGCTCACAGCCCCAAAGGTAGTGTTTTTTCGCACACGGCACAACTTATATCGCATAAAAAAACACCGCCCAAAGTCGAAAATGTGGCCAAAAGTGATTAAATTTGCACCCAAAACCAAATAACACCTACGCTTCAATGGAAAAGAAAATCACAATAGCCATCGATGGCTTCTCCTCATCGGGAAAGAGCACGATGGCAAAAAAGCTCGCCAAGACTATCGGCTACGCCTATATCGACACTGGCGCAATGTATCGCGCCGTGACGCTTTATTGCCTCAACCACAACCTTATCGACGGCGAAGTGGTGAATGTGCCCGAGCTCGAGAAGCAGCTCCCCACCATTCACATCTCCTTCGGTGTGAATGCTGCCACAGGTGCCTCCGAGACCTACCTCAATGGCGAGTGCGTGGAGCATGAGATTCGCGAGATGCGCGTGTCGGGCAAGGTGAGCTATGTGGCTGCTATCCCCGCCGTGCGCCGTGCCCTCGTGGCACAGCAGCAGCGCATGGGCGCCGAGAAGGGCATTGTGATGGACGGCCGCGACATTGGCACCGTGGTGTTCCCCAATGCCGAGATGAAAGTGTATGTCGACGCCTCGGCCGAGACTCGCGCACGCCGCCGCTTCGACGAGCTGCGTGCCAAGGGCAACACCGAAGTAACCTATGAGGAGGTGCTGCGCAACGTGCAGGAGCGCGACCACATCGACCAGACCCGCGCCGAGAGCCCTCTGCGAAAGGCCGACGACGCCCTCGTGCTCGACAACTCCCACATGACCCTCGCCGAGCAAGACGAGTGGCTCCTCGCCACCTACCGCCGCAT
>CAMGFF010000057.1 GCA_946055125.1 uncultured Prevotellaceae bacterium
GGCCATTCCTGAGTCGAAGATAGTGATGGGCTTCTTCATTGTGGCAATCTTGCTTGCCGCAATCACCTTTGTAAACCTAAAGATAAGATAAAGACAACAAGCGATAAAAATAAAAAAAGCAACAATGGAACAGAAAAGAATAGTAGTGCTGGGAGGAGGCGAGAGCGGCGCGGGAGCCGCAGTGCTCGCCAAGGTGAAGGGCTGCGATGTGTGGCTCTCGGATATGGGTGCGATAGCTCCCCGCTACAAGGAGCTGCTCGCCGAGCATGGCATCCCCTTTGAGGAGGGGAAGCACACCGAGGAGCGCATACTTGCAGCCGATGAGGTGATAAAGAGCCCCGGCATCCCCGACACGGCTCCCATCATCACCCGCGTCAAGGCCAAGAACATTCCGGTGATTTCAGAGATTGAGTTTGCCGGCCGCTACACCGATGCTAAGATGGTGTGCATCACCGGCAGCAATGGCAAGACTACTACCACACTGCTCACTTATCACATTCTCAAGGAGGCGGGCCTCAATGTGGGGCTTGCCGGCAATGTGGGGAAGAGCCTGGCGCTGCAGGTGGCCACCGAGAAGCACGATGTGTATGTGATAGAGCTTAGCAGCTTCCAGCTCGACAATATGTATGAGTTCAAGGCCAATATTGCCGTGCTCATGAACATCACCCCCGACCACCTCGACCGCTACGACCACAAGATGGAGAACTATGTGGCGGCCAAGTTCCGCATCTTGCAGAACCAGACGGGCGACGACTCCTTCATCTTCTGGGAGAACGACCCCATTATCGCCGCACAGCTCAAGCACATAAAGATAGAGGCCAAGATGTATCCATTCTCGGAGCAGGACGAGACCACAGCCTCGGCCTACCTTGAGGACGGGAAGGTGATTTTCCACACCGGCGAGGAGCTTATAGAGATTCCGCGCGAGGAGCTGGCCCTGAAGGGGCTTCACAATCTCTACAACTCGATGGCCGCCGGCCTCTCGGCTTCGATACTGAATATCAAGAAGGACGTGATACGCCGCGCCCTTGAGGACTTTGAGGCCGTGGAGCACCGCCTCGAATATGTGGACACTATCGATGGCGTGCGCTATGTGAACGACTCCAAGGCCACCAACGTGAACTCCTGCTGGTATGCTCTCGAGAGCATGACCACCCCCGTGGTGCTCATTCTCGGCGGCAAGGACAAGGGCAACGACTACACCGAGATTGAGGCCTTTGTGAGGCAAAAGGTGAAGGCCATTGTGTGCATGGGCGTTGACAACGCCAAGTTGCACGCATTCTTCGACTCCAAGGTGCCGGCCATCGCCGATGCCGGCAGCATGGCCGAGGCGGTGGAGAAGTGCCGCAGCTTCGCCTCGGCAGGCGACACCGTGCTTCTCTCGCCCTGCTGTGCCAGCTTCGACCTCTTCAAGAGCTATGAGGACCGCGGACGACAATTCAAGGCCTGCGTGGCGGCACTGAAAGATTAATCAAGACAATAAAACAAGAAAAAATATGTCCGGCAACACCCACACCGAAGCCCCCCGACCAGGCGCGCCACAGCGTCCCGCCGATAATTGGATATGGGGATTCTACATAATTCTGTGCCTCATCTCGCTGGTGGAGTCCTACAGCGCGTCGAGCCAGGACATCGCCAAGTTTGGGCTGGTGATGCCCATCCTCAAGCACGCGCTGCTGCTGCTTGGCGGCATAGGCATAGCCTTTGGCATGCAGCATGTGCACTACAACAAGATGAAGATATTCATTCCGCTCTTTGCGCTGCTCACGCTTGCCATGGTGCTCTATGTGATGAAATATGGCGAGGTGCTCAATGGCGCCCGGCGGTCGTTCAGGCTGCTTGGCATCTCCATACAGCCCTCGGAGATGGCCAAGCTGTCGCTGGTTACGATAATTGCGTGGGTGATGTCGAAGGTGCAGATACCCGGAGGAGGCGTGAAGTGGGGCGGCATAGTGGTGTGTGCCACAGTGGTGCTTCTCTTTGGCGCATTGCTCTATCCGCAGGGCTTCACCAACACGGTGATACTCATGGGCATCAGCCTCGCGATGATGCTTATCAGCGGCATACAGGTGAAGCGCCTGATGATAGTGCTGGCGGTGTATGGCCTGTGCTTTGTGGGCTACAAGAGCTACGACCGCCACAACGAGGAGCGCGAGGCGCTCACGGCGCAGGTGACCCAGGTGGCCACCCGGCCCGACGCCAAGGCGGCCCCCGACCGCACCGACACGCGCAAGAACCGCCTGAAGTCGTTCGACTTCAATGAGGACTCGTGCCTCGCCCACCCCATGACGAGTGAGTATCACCAGGAGCAATATGGCTACATGGCCCGCGCCCATGGTGGGGTGATTGGCGTGGGTCCCGGCAACTCCCGCGAGTGCAGTCGCCTGCCACTGGCATTCTCCGACTATGTGTTCTCAATCATCGTCGAGGAGCTTGGCTTTGTGGGGGCTGTGGTGATCATGGTACTCTACCTCTCGCTGCTGGGCCGCGCCGGCTACATAGCCCAGCGGTGCAAGCGAGCCTTCCCGGCCCTGCTGGTGATGGGAATGGCGGTGATGATCACCGTGCAGGCACTCTCGCACATGGCCATCAACTGCGGCCTGGTGCCTGTAACCGGGCAGCCGCTGCCATTCATATCGAAGGGCGGCTCGGCGATTATCATCATGAGCATAGCCATGGGCATAATGCTCAGCGTGAGCCGCTATGCCGAGTTCAACCCCGGCAAGAAGCCTTTGCCCGCCGTCGACAAGAAGACGGGCGCCGGAGATGAGAAGGAGGAGGCTATCAACCCGGCTCAGATGGCTTGAAAGAAATTAACAACGTGTGATTTTTTCAATAATTGAACGATTATGAACGAAGTGAAGCGTTTTTTGATAAGTGGTGGCGGCACGGGCGGACACATCTTCCCGGCGGTGGCTATCGCCAATGAGATACGCCGCCGCTATCCCGAGGCCAAAATCCTATTCGTGGGAGCTGAGAACCGCATGGAGATGGAGAAGGTGCCGGCAGCCGGCTACGACATAAAGGGGCTGCCCGTGTGTGGCTTCGACCGCAAGAACCTGCTGCGCAATGTGTGGGTGCTGGTGAAGCTCTACAAGAGTATGCGCATGGCGAAGAGGATTCTGCGCGACTTTGCCCCCGATATTGCCATAGGCGTGGGCGGATATGCCAGCGGCCCCATGCTCAAGGAGGCACAGAAGCGCGGTATTCCCACGCTCATACAGGAGCAGAACTCCTATGCCGGTGTCACCAACAAGCTTCTGGCCAAGGGCGCACGCGCCATTTGCGTGGCCTATGAGGGCATGGAGCGATTCTTCCCGGCCGAGAAGATTGTGATGACCGGCAACCCGGTGCGCCGCAACCTGCTGCAATGCTCGCTCACGCCCGCCGAAGCCCGCCGCGAAATGGGGCTCGACCCTGCCCGTCGCACCATTCTGGTGGTGGGAGGCAGCCTTGGCGCACGCACGGTGAATGAGAGCATCATAGCCGCCCTGCCGGCTGTCGCCGCTGCCGATGATGTGCAGGTGATTTGGCAGACGGGGAAATACTACGATGAATCGACCCGCGCCGCGCTCGAGGCTTCACCGGCACGCAATGTGGTGCGGATGCCCTTCATCGCCAATATGGACGTGGCTTATCGCGCCGCCGACCTGGTGGTGAGCCGCGCCGGGGCAAGCTCTATCTCGGAGCTGCAGCTGCTGGGCAAGCCGTCGATACTGGTGCCATCGCCTAATGTGGCCGAGGATCACCAGACGAAGAATGCCCTTGCCCTTGCCGACCGCAACGCCGCAATAATGGTGCGCGACGCCGATGCGGTGGCTACCCTGGGCCGCACTATGCTTGCCACCGTGCACGATGATGCGCTGCTGGCCTCGCTCGCCGCTAATGTGGAGAGAATGGCCCTGCGCAATGCCGATGAGCGCATTGTGGATTGTGTGATGGGGATAGTGGAGAGGTAAGAGGTGAGAGATAAGAGATAAGGGGCTTTTAGGGGTGCTGGTTGGATTAAGATAAAAAAAACGCTTAGTTATGAAGGATTATAAGTCGATATATTTTGTGGGCGCGGGCGGTATTGGTATGGCTGCCCTTGAGCGCTATTTCCTGGCTCAGGGCTTTCGCGTGGCGGGCTACGACCGCACGCGCACTGAGCTTACCGATGCTCTTGCAAGTGAGGGCGTGGAGATTTGCTATGATGAGGCGGCAAGCCTTATCCCCGATTACTGCAAGAACCCCGCCGACACGCTGGTGGTGTTCACTCCTGCCGTGCCTGCCTCGCATGAGGGGCTGTGCTACTTCCGCAACGGCGGCTTCACGGTGATGAAGCGAGCCGAGCTGCTGGGGCTTATCACCCGCAGCTCCAAGGGGCTGTGCTTTGCGGGCACTCACGGCAAGACCACCACATCGAGCATGGCTGCCCACATTCTGCATTGCTCCTCTGTGGGCTGCAATGCCTTCCTTGGCGGTATTCTGCGCAACTATGGCAGCAACCTGCTGCTCAGCGCCACCAGCCCCTACTCGGTGATTGAGGCCGATGAGTTTGACCGCTCGTTTCACCACCTCTCGCCTTATATCGCGGTGATAACCGCCACCGACCCCGACCATCTCGACATCTACGGCACCGAGGAGGCATATCTTGAGAGTTTTGCGCACTTCACCGAGCTGATACAGCCCGGAGGCACACTGCTGCTGCACACCGGGCTGAAGGTGCAGCCGCGCGTGCCACAGGGCGTGCGCACCCTCAGCTACTCGCGCAATGAGGGCGACTACCACGCCGAGCGCGTGCGCAAGGGCAATGGCGAGATAGTATTTGACTTCGTGACCCCCACGGGCGTGGTGGCCGACGTGAAACTCGGCGTGCCTGTGGATATCAACATAGAGAATGCCGTGGCGGCGATGGCGGTGTGCCACATGGTGGGCGTGCCGGGCGAGGTGATGCGCCAGGCCATTGGCACCTTCCTGGGCGCAAAACGCCGCTTTGAGTTCTGGCTCAAGGAACCGGGCGACAATGGCCGCGTGATTATCGACGACTACGCCCATCACCCCGACGAGCTGCGAGCCAGCATAGCATCGGTGAAGGACCTCTATCCCCATCGCAAGCTCACGGTGGTGTTCCAGCCGCACCTCTACACCCGCACGCGCGACTTCGCCCCACAATTTGCCGAGGCGCTCTCGCTTGCCGATGAGGTGATACTGCTCAACATCTACCCGGCACGCGAGCTTCCCATACCCGGAGTGACCAGCGAAATCATATTTCGCGACATAAAATGCCCCGTGAAAGAGATTTGCGACAAGACACTCTTGGTAAATCGAATAAAAAGCCGTAACTTTGAGGTCTTGCTGACGGCCGGTGCCGGCGATGTGTGCAACTACCTGCCCGCAATCGTCGAAGCCGTGACAAAATAGCACAAATATTTTTCCTTGGATATGAAAACAGTGCTGAAGAAAATACTGCTTTGCCTCACCGTGATAGTGGTGGTGGGTGGAATCACCACCGCCGCCGTGTGGGCCGACATGCAGGCACGCGCCCGCGTGTGCCGGGGCGTGATAGTGCACCTACTCAATGAGCAGCAGGTGCAATTTGTCACCAAGCAGAGCATTCTCGCAGCACTCGAGAAGGCCCAGCTCAACCCCAAGGGGCTGCCGCTGGCCACAATCGACACCGACATCATAGAGCAATACATAGCCTCCTCGGAGTTTATGGAGAATGTGGAGTGCTACATCGACTCACGCAACAACTTTGTGATAGAGGCACGGCAGCTGGTGCCGGTGATGCGCGTATTCGACGGCGACCGCTCCTATTATGTGAACCGCGAGGGAAAGCGCATGTCGGCCACAAAGACCTATCATGTGGACGTGCCGGTGGTTGAGGGGCACTTCACCCGGCAGTGGCCCGCCACGAGGCTCGTGCCCATGCTCGACTATGTGTCGCGCGACAAGGCACTGAGCCAGCTGGTGACAATGTGGGTGGTGCGCGACACCAGCAATGTGTGCTTTGTGCCCTCGATACGCGGGCACATTGTGAACATGGGCAGCCCCACAGGCTATGAGTCGAAGTTTGCCAAGCTGCTGAAGTTCTACAAGGAGGTGCTCAGCGTGAAGGGCTGGGAGACCTACAGCGAGATTACGCTCAAGTGGAACTACCAGGTGGTGGGCACGCTGCGCGACAAGAAGCCGCTCACCGAGCCCGACTACGACCCCGATGACGACGACCAGGCCCCCGACGTGGCCTCGATCGACATGGAGCAGCTAAGGCGTGAGGACTCCATTGCCACTGCGAAGAAACCGATAATTAAGAAAAAATCATAATAAATTGCTTTTATGGAGAGTAAACAATATATAGTTACCATTGAGATTTGCAGCTCGAAGATTGTGGGCGCACTGGGCGAGAAAGGCCCGAGCGGCAGCCTAAGCCTCATAGCCCTTGAGAGCAACCGCATCTCCACCGACTGCGTGCGCCGCGGCTTCGTGCAGAATGTGGAGGAGGCCAAATCGCACATGATCGACATCATCAAGCGGCTTGAGTCCCACATCAGCCCCAGCCGCATCACCGGCGTGTATGTGGGAGTGGCCGGCCGCTCGCTCCGCAACATACCCGTGGAGCTCACGCTCGACCTCGACCCCAACCAGCTCATAAGCGAGGATGTGATAAACAATATCATAGCCCGCTGCCGCGCCATGAGGGTGGAGGGAGAGATTCTCGACGTGGTGCCGTGCAGCTATGAGCTTGAGGGCAACCAGGAGGTGCGCAACCCGATAGGCTCCTACAGCGGCCGCATACGCGCCAAGATGAACCTCATCGTGGCCAAGAGCACGCTCAAGGTGAACCTGCAGCGCGTGTTCGACACCGTGAAGGTGAAGGGCTACATCATCACCCCGCTTGCCGTGGCCGACAAGATACTCACCAACGATGAGCGCCAGCTGGGGTGCATGCTGGTCGACTTCGGCGCCGAGACCACCACGGTGTCGATATTCAAGAACGACGCCCTGCGCTACATCGCCACTCTCCCCATGGGCAGCAGGCTGATTACCCTCGACATCACGCACATGAACATCATCGAGTCGAAGGCCGAGGACCTGAAGCTCACCGTGGGCAACGCCATGGAGCTTGAGATGAAGAACGAGCCGGTGATCGACGGAGTGAAAGTGACCGACGTGTCGAACTACGTTGTGGCCCGCGTGGGCGAGATAGGTGCCAACATAGCCGAGCAGATAAGCTATGCCGGCATGCACGTCGACGACCTCGCGGCCGGCGTGACCCTGATAGGCGGCGGCTCGCAGCTCAATGGCTTCAGCTCCTTCATAGAGAAGACGATGAAGCTGAAAGTGGCCAAGGGGCACCAGTGCCCCTATGTGAACATACTCATGTCGGTGGCTGAGAATTTCATCTATATCCAGTCGGTGGCCCTGCTTGCCACGGCGGCCGACCTCATCGACCTCACCGACAACTGCGTGTATACCCCCAAGGAGAAGCCAGTGGAGCCACCCAAGCCAGTGGAGCCACCAGTGGAAAAAGAGCCCGAGGAGAAGCCCGAGCCAAAAAAGCCATCGTTCTTCTCAAAGATATACAAGAAAGTGATCCAGGCCCGCAACATATTCGACGACGACACCGAGGGCGACGACGACAGCTACAGCGACGATGAAGAAAAAACAGCTAATTACTGACGATTATGAACAACGACATAGACAACAGCAATCCCAATTTCGTGAATTCGGATAACGAGATGCCCACTATCATCAAGGTTATAGGCGTGGGCGGCGGTGGCAACAACGCCATCAACCACATGTATGAGCAGGACATCAAGGGGGTGTCGTTTGTGGTGTGCAACACCGACCGTCAGGCCCTCAATGGCTCGCCAGTGCCCAAGAAGGTGCTTATAGGCCCGGAGACCACCAAGGGACTCGGGGCCGGCAACCGCCCCGAGGTTGCACGGGTGGCAGCCGAGGAGAGCGCCAGTGAGATAGCCGCGCTCTTCGACGATGACACCCGCATGGTGTTTATCACCGCCGGAATGGGAGGCGGCACGGGCACCGGCGCGGCGCCCGTGGTGGCACGCATAGCGAGAGAGAAGGGGATGCTCACCATAGGCATCGTCACCATACCATTCTTCTTCGAGGGCGAGAAGAAAATCCTGAAGGCCCTCGACGGAGCCGACGAGATGAAGAAATACGTTGACGCGCTCATGATCATCAACAATGAGCGCCTCACCGAGATATACAGCGAGCTGAATTTCCTCAACGCCTTTGGCAAGGCCGACGACACACTCGCCATAGCCGCCCGGAGCATATCGGAGCTAATCACCAGCGAGGGGCGCATCAACCTCGACTTCAACGACGTGAACACCACGCTGCGCGACGGCGGCGTGGCCGTGATCAGCTCGGGATATGGCGAGGGCGACCGCCGCATGACCAAGGCCATCGAAGACGCCCTCAACTCGCCGCTGCTCAAGAACCGCGACGTGTATGGCTCGAAGCGCATACTCGTGAACATCTACTTCTCGCGCAAGGCCAAGCAGGACTTCCGCATGGAGGAGGTGCGCGAGATGCAGGAGTTCATGAGCAACTTTGCGCCGGAGGTGGATGTGATATGGGGAGTTGCCTTCGACGAGGAGCTGGGCGAGCGCATCAAGGTGACCATCCTTGCCGCCGGCTTCGACGTGACGCTGAGCAACGAGGGCTCATCGCACACCGGCAAGAAAGTTCCCGGCAAGGTGCCCGCTGCCACCAGCATCATCGACGAGCCCGACCCAAGCACCCGCGAGCGCCTGGCCGACATCTACGGGACCCGCAAGGTGAGCGAAACGGCCCAGATACGCGCCCGCGCCCGCTACAAGGTGCTCACCCCCGATGAGCTCGACGACGATGATGTGATACTCGAGATCGAGAAGACACCCACCATAAACCGCGACACAAAATTCGTTGCCAAGAAGCCCACGGCCACACAGCCGGCTTCGGCGCCCAGAATCATCACCTCCGAGGGGCCGAGCACAAAGCCACAGGGCGGAAGCACGAAGATAGTGTTCTAAGCTTTTTTTGGGGAGTTTGGCTGTGTCGGAGCAAATTTTTTAGTAATTTTGCAGCACAAAACTGCGCTGATTATTAACGGATAATAAAAACACTGAGAATTATGAGTTTGTTTGAGACTATCAACGAAGATATTAAGAAGGCGATGCTGGCACGCGACCACGCACGCCTCATAGCCCTGCGCGGCGTGAAAAAGGAGTTCCTTGAGGCCAAGACGGCCGAGGGGGCCGGCGGAGAGCTCACCGATGCCACTGCCACCAAGATTATTGCCAAGATGGTGAAGCAGCGCAAGGAGAGCGCGGCTATCTACACCCAGCAGAACCGCCCCGACCTCGCCGAGAGCGAGCTTGCCGAAATGGCAGTGCTCGAGGGCTACCTGCCCAAGCAGCTCACCGATGAGGAGCTCACGGCAGCCGTGAAAGCCATCATAGAGCAGGTGGGAGCCACCAGCATGAAAGAGATGGGCAAGGTGATGGGCGTAGCCTCGAAGCAGCTTGCCGGCAAGGCCGAGGGCGCAGCCATCTCGGCCAAGGTGAAGCAGCTGCTGGGATAGGAGAGAGCAAAGAGATAAGAGGATAGAACCAATAGCATTACTATCATTATTCGCCACTATAAAGGAAAAATTTTAATACATCACATAGAATGTTAACATTAGCATTAATCAAAGAGAATCCTGAGGCTGTGATAGCTCGCTTGGCTAAGAAGCACTTCGATGGCCGCGACGCAATCAACCGCATCCTCGATCTCGACACAGAGCGCCGTGCCGCTCAAACCCTGCGCGACAACCAGGCCGCGCAGCTCAACAAGATGGCAGCTCAGATAGGCGCTTTCATGAAGCAGGGAAACAAGGAGGAGGCCGAGAAGGTGAAAGCCGAGGTGGCCGCCCTCAAGGAGAACAACAAGACTATTGATGAGCGCCTCAAGGCTGCCGAGGACGAAATTCGCAACATTCTCCTCACCATCCCCAATGTGCCCTACGACATCGTGCCCGAGGGCAGCGCCGCAGGCGACAACGTGGTGGTGAAGAGCAACCTGAGCGACGAGGTGGCCACGGTGGCCGAGTGGAAGCACGATGCCATCAACGATGAGGCCAAGGTGCCTCACTGGGACCTCGCCAAGAAATACAACCTCATCGACTTCGACCTGGGCGTGAAGATAACCGGCGCAGGCTTCCCGGTTTACATAGGCAAGGGCGCACGCATGCAGCGAGCCTTAATCCAGTTTTTCCTCGATGAGGCAGCAGCAGCCGGCTACACCGAGATAATGCCTCCCACAGTGGTGAATGAGGCTTCGGGCTATGGCACCGGCCAGCTTCCCGACAAGGAGGGGCAGATGTATCACTGCGACCTCGACAACCTCTACCTAATCCCCACCGCCGAGGTGCCCGTGACCAACATCTACCGCGACGTGATACTCGATGAGAAGCAGCTCCCCATCAAGAACTGCGCCTACACCCAGTGCTTCCGCCGCGAAGCCGGCAGCTATGGCAAGGACGTGCGCGGCCTCAACCGCCTGCA
>CAMGFF010000058.1 GCA_946055125.1 uncultured Prevotellaceae bacterium
TGCCGCCACCATAGAGAGCGCAAAAAGGAGGAAAAACTTTCTCATAGTGAAAGGAATATTTTTAGCTAAAAAAAGAATTACAGTATTTTAATGCAAATATAGGACAAATTGTGCAAAAAATATATCATCAGCCCAATAAATTTTCACTTGAAAGCGGCCGAGATGTTAAGAGGAAAAATAAGGAGGTGATGGCAAGGACGAGTTGAAAAGGTTTAATTAATATTAATTTATGTAGTTAATGTGAAAACAATATTGTGAGAATTAGAGAAATTTGGTAACTTTCGGGCGAAATTATGATGATAGATAGAACCTGGCAAAGAAAGGCCGGCAGAATCTACACATAATTGAAGAACAGGTTACTGGGAATAGAATCATGAGGCAAGTGATTTTTTACCGGGAAAAACTGAGAACTACCAATTAATTTTGCAAAACGAAAACAACTATTTTATTAACCCTTTTAATCCAACCTCAAAATTATGAAGAAAGTAATCCTTACTTTTGCTCTATGCTTGAGTGCATCGGCATTTGCGCAGGTGCTCGACGTGGCTTCGGTGCAGAAGCTCGCGGCTCCGCAGGGAGTGGTGGCAGGAATAAGCCCGCAAGGCGACTACGTCCTGGTGACCAATGCCACAAATGACGGCCTCAGCAAGTATGACCTGGCAACAGGAGCCAGCACAGTGCTCACCACAGCACGCGGAGCGGGCTACAACGTTCAAATCTCGGCCGACGGGCAGAATGTAGTCTACCGTGAGCTCACCTACAAGAACAACTTGCGCTACAGCGAAGTGAAGCAGGCCGATCTTGCCACGGGCGAGAAGAAGCAGCTTGTGAAGCCCTCGCGCAACATTGAGGGCGTAGCCATGAACCAGACTAAGGCAGTGGTGGTGAACAAGGGCAAGGCAACAGCCAAGGCCACGACACCGGTGCTGTCGATTAAGAACCGCCAGCTCATGATTACGCGCGGCGGCAAGACGAGCGTGCTTTCGCCCAACGGACAGCAACTGAGCTACATTTGGCCGTCGCTGTCGCCCGATGGAACGATGGTGCTCTACTATGTGTGCGGCCGCGGCGCCTACGTATCCGACCTTAACGGCCGCATCATCGCCGAGCTTGGCCAGCTTCGTGCGCCGAAGTGGCTCAACAACGAGATTGTTGTGGGCATGAACGACCGCGACAACGGCGAGGTGACCACCTCATCGAGCATAGTGGCAACCACGCTCTATGGCGTGCGCCAGACGCTCACCGACGAGAGCATTATCGCAATGTATCCCCATGCCGCAGTGAATGGCGAGAAAATCGTCTTCAGCACCCCGGCAGGCGAGGCCTACGTAATAAATATTAACCTGAAAAAGTGATTGCGCCATGAAGAAAGGATTATTAATAGCAGCAGCGGCTCTACTTGCAGCCGGCGCAATGAATGCGAAGACAATAGATGAAGTTCGCGTATATCTTAACCCGGGACACGGCAGCTGGGGACCCAACGACCGCCCGATGGCAACAATTCCATATCCCAACCTGGCAAACGGAATGCCCGACACCTGCGGCTTCTATGAGAGCAACACCAACCTGTGGAAAGTGCTCAAGCTCGGCAACAAGCTCGAGGCAATGGGAGTGAAGAAAGAGAACATCATGTACTCTCGCGTGAAGAACGGCCCGTATCCCTATGTTTCGGGAGCAGCCAATGCCGAGATTTACAACCGTAACCTCAGCGAGATATGCGAGGAAGTGGATGCCAACAACATGGACATCTTCATCTCGGTTCACTCCAATGCCGCCAGCGAAGGCACATCGACCAACTATCCGCTCTTCCTCTACCGTGGGACCGACACCGAGGCCTATGTGGAAGGCTCGAAGGACATGGGACTCACCGTGTGGCCAATATTCTACACCAACGGCATCGACGTGACCAGCTATTACAGCCCCACACAGCCCAACGTGCGCGGCGACGTGAGCTTCTATGGCTCATCGAGCAACCGCACAGGCTCGAATGGCGTGACCTACACCGGCTACCTCGGCGTGCTGAAGCATGGCGCCCAGGGCTTCCTGAGCGAGGGCTACTTCCACACCTACCAGCCCGCACGCCACCGTGCGCTCAACCAGGACTATTGCGGACAGGAGGGAGTGCGCTATGCACGCGGCCTCAGCGCATGGCTTGGCGGCACAGCCGAGACCACAGGCTACATAATGGGCACAGTGAAGGACATGCACGAGCGCATACAGAACGACCTCTTCAAGTATGCCGCCCAATCGATCGACCAGTGGCTGCCCATCAACGGGGCAGAGGTGAAGCTCTACAAGGGCGAGACCGAGGTGGCTACCTACACAGTGGATCAGAACTACAACGGCGTGTTCGTGTTTGAGGGTCTTGAGCCGGGCGAATATACACTCGATGTAACAGCTGAGGGCTACAAGCCGCTCTTCGACGAGTATAAGGCACCGATTACCGTAAAGGCCAATGAGACCACCTATCCGCTCCTCTATCTCGAATCGGAGAGCTATGAGGCACCGACAGTGGTATATACCGACTATCCCGACGAAATCAACAACCCGGCAATAGGCCTGGCAGGCGAGTACAACTTTGGCACCAGCTATCGCGAGGCAGCCGTGGCCGAGCTTGAGGGCAAGACGGTGCGCCGCACACTGCTTCGCGGAAACAACCTCTATGTGCTTGCAATCGACGAGGCCAAGGCTCCCTACATCTATGTGATCGACGCAGCAACCCACGCTGTGGTGAAGACGCTCGGCACCGAGGGCACCGAGGGCACCGAGCTTGCAGTGGCCGACATCGCACTCACAGCCGACGGCGTGCTTGTGGGCTGCTCGATGGAGCTTTGCCACTACAACGACAGCCAGGTGAAGGAAGGCGAGACACGCGGAGAGGTGAACGTGTATAAGTGGGAGAACGGAGCCGACGGCATAGCCGAGGGCAATCCCGCAATATGGTTCAAGAGCATGGCAACGGGCAACTTCTACCGCGCCTACACCGGCAGCACAATGCTGTACAAGGGCACACTTGCCGAGGGAACCATCGTGATGACATCGCGCACCGCCTCGGCAGTGAAGATTTTCAACAACATCTTCTCGATAGTAGATGGGCAGCAGGTGAGCTACGGCTTCAACAACAAGCTGGGCGCCGGCCATGCCAAGGACGTATTTGGCGACGACTACACGCTCAATCTCTCGCCGCTCGATGGAGAGCGCTTCATCATCACCGGCAGCAACCACGTGGCACGCCAATTTGGCATCACCGAGACAACTGGTGACTATGTGGATCTTGCCGAGGGACTGGTGAATGTGCCGAGCGCAAAGGTATCGTTCTTCAAGTATGCCGGCCACTCACTCATGGTAACGCCCGATGTGGTGGATGAGAAGCCGGTGGTGAAGATAATCGACATCACCAACGGACTCGACCTCGCGACCCTCGTGGAAGTGAAGACTGCCGATGAGGCCACCGCAGCCGCACTCACCGCAATGGGACTCACCAAGGTGACAAGCGACGACGAGGGCAACACCACCGCAGCCGCCATAGAGCTTGTGACGGTGAACGAAGGCGGCACAGTGACCCGCCTCACCACCGAGGGTACCGAGCAGCCCAAGAACCTCGCAGCCTATGCCTACGCGCTGAAGGCAGAGATGACCGGCAACATGGTTACATTCAACTTCAAGCTCACGGCCGACGCTAAGGACGTGAACATTCGCGTTAAAGAACTGGGAGAGATAGGCTCAGACGAAGAAGCAGAGGACACATTCTTTGAGCTGTCGCTTGGCGCACAGGCCAAGGGCGACGTTACATTCTCGGCACCCATTGAAGGACTTCCCGAAGGCGAGTATGGCTGGGGAGTTGCAGTAGAAGGCAAGACAGTGGGAATGCCCACAGTGATTTACACCGCCGACGCAATCGGGCAGAACGCACGCGGTGGCGTGGCAGTGGACAACGACCCCGAAAGCCCACTCTTCGGCAACATCTATGTAGCCAAGGGCTATGCCAAGGGACTTGAGGTATTCAACCCGCAGCTTGAGCTACAGGGCACCTACCTCACGAGTGGCTTTGCCAACAATGGCGCATCGCCATTCCGCGCAGCAGTGAGCGAAGGCAAGGTTTACCTGACCGACTGGAGCGACGGACACGCAGGCGTGTGGGTGTTTGACCCGGCATCGGGCGTTGACGACGTGACCAACGTATTCGTGGGCACAAAGGACAGCGACGGCTGCTTCACCAACGCCGACGGAGTGGCAATAGGTGGCGGAACCACCGGCATCTCGTTCCTTGGCAAGGGCGACGACCGCAAGATGTTCATCTTCTGCGAAGACTACCCCAAAGCTAACGGACAGACCGGCCTTGGCTACAACATAGGCACAGCCGACACTTGGGACCAGGCTCCATCGGTAATCTTCACCGACACGCCGGCCCGCATGCTCAACACCAACGTGAATGTGACCGCTTGTGAGCAGGGAGTATTCTTCTCGCAGACTCGCGGCTCGGGCAACAACAACACTTATGCTCCGGCATTCATCGTGTGCAACCATGAGGGCGAGACCGTATTCAACAGCGGCAACCTCACCGACCTAAATGGCTGCAACGGCTCGGGACTTGCTCTCAACGAGGATGCAAGCGTGATGTATATCGCCGACGAGAACGCCAACGTGCGCGTTTACGACGTGGCATGGGGCGAGGACGGCGTACCCAGCTTCATGTTCAAGTATGGCTTCACGATGCCTGATTGCGCCGACCTTGTACAGCTCACTCTCGACTATGCCGGCAACCTGATTGGCTACAACCGTGGCCGTGGCCTTATGGTAGTGGCTCTGCCCAACAGCTACCCGCAGGAGGTGGTAACTCCTGGCAAGGAGACGCTCACCATAGGTGGAGTAGGCGTAGAGGCAGTGAAGACCCGCAATGCAGTGAAGGTTTATCCTAACCCTGCAACCGATGTGGTGACAGTGGAGGCAGCCGAGGCAATCGAGGCAGTGGAAATCTACAACCTCGCGGGAGCAGCCACACGCGCAGCAGCCACCATCGATGGCAACAGCGCTACACTGAGCGTTGAGGCACTGCCGGCAGGCACCTACATCTTGAAGGTGAACAAGGAGGCCGTGAAGCTCATCAAGAAGTGATTTTCTTGGGCTGTGAGCTGTGAGCTCTTGTGACATGATAATTTTCGGGGCTGTGCCAGGAGGATTTGGCACAGCCCCGATTTTTTTGTGTGATGGGGGATTTTGTCATTTTTAATATTCCAAAATGCTGATAGTTTTCGCAATTCGGACAAAAATGTGTAATTTTGCACTTTGAACCAAACTTAACACCACACTGCGATGAAGATAGGCAATATCGACTTGGGCAACCGCCCCATAATGCTGGCACCGATGGAAGATGTCACCGACCCCTCGTTCAGGCTAATATGCAAGGAGCAGGGGGCAGATATGGTCTATACGGAGTTTGTGTCGGCCGACGCGCTGATACGCAACGTGAACAGCACCACCCGCAAGCTCTTCATCGACCCGGGTGAGCGGCCGGCGGCCATACAGATATATGGCAAGGAGCTGGAGCCCATGGTGGAGGCGGCCAAGATTGCCGAGGCAGCGCAGCCCGATGTGCTCGACATCAACTGGGGCTGCCCGGTGAAGAAAGTAGCCTCGAAGGGTGCGGGCAGCGGCATGCTTCGCAATGTGCCGCTGCTGCTCGATATTACCCGCGCCATAGTCGACGCGGTGAAGATACCGGTGACGGTGAAAACGCGCCTGGGCTGGGACTGCGAGAACAAGATTATAGTGGAGCTTGCCGAGCGGCTTCAGGACTGCGGCATACAGGCACTCACCATTCACGGGCGCACCCGCAGCCAGATGTACACCGGCGAGGCCGACTGGACGCTGATAGGTGAGGTGAAGCGCAACCCGCGCATGAAGATACCAATCGTGGGCAACGGCGACATCACCACGCCCGAGAAGCTGGTGGAATACTACGACCGCTATGGCGTGGACGGCATAATGGTGGGCCGCGCCTCGATAGGCGCACCGTGGATATTCCGCGAGATGAAGCACTACATGGCCACCGGCGAGCGCCTCGCCATTCCCGCCGCCGAGAAAATGGCCCTGCTGCGCCGGCAGATAGCCGAGAGCATTGACCGCATCGACGAGTACCGTGGCATACTGCACATTCGCCGCCACCTCGCCGCCTCGCCGCTCTTCAAGGGCATTCCCAACTTTCGCAGCACGCGCATAGCCATGCTCCAGGCCAACACCCGCGCCGAGCTCGAGGCCATACTCACACAAGTGGAAACTACAATGCTATAAACCCCGATATTATAACGAAGAAACTATGATCAAGAAACTCTCAATTTTTGCTATGATTATCATTGCCACTGTGACTGCCATGGCACAGGATGGCAAAATGAGCCGCTACCAGGTGAAAGTGGGCGACTTCAAGGTGCTGCGCGTGGTCAACGACATCAACGTGGACTATGTGAGCAACCCCGACTCGGCCGGGCTGGTGGTGTTCTATGCCACGCCCGAGAAGGTGAACGCATTCATGTTTGACAACAACGGAAAGGGCAAGCTCTCGATAGAGCTGTCGACCGATGAGGCACTGGCTCCCAAGGGCCTGCCCACGCTGCGCGTCTACTCCAAGTTCCTGCAAGAGGCACAGAACGATGGCGACAGCCTGCTGCAAGTGCTCAAGGTGCAGGGAGCTCCCAAGCTAAAATTTAAGGTGGTGGGCAATGGCACACTGCGGGCCTACGACCTCGACGCCTCGACCGTGGAGGCTATGCTCAACACCGGCAGCGGCACCGTGGAGGTGAAAGGCACTTGCACCGAGGCCGTGCTCAAGGCCACCGGCTCGGGCAATGTGATTGCCGACCAGCTCTCGGCCACCAACGCCAAGTGCACGATACTCGGCACCGGCACCATAAAGTGCAAGGTGAACGGCGGGCCGCTATCCATTCGCGGCTCGGGCAGCGGCAAGGTGATATATAGCGGAAAGCCCACCGAAATCAAGTCGCTGCAGATTGGCAGCATCAAGGCCATACCAGCCGAGTAACCCCACCACTCCAAGCCTATGCCCGCCACCGACGACCTCAAGCTCAAGACCGCACGCACGCTCAAGTGGAACAGCATCGACCGCCTGTCGTCGCAGGTGCTCTATGCCGTGACCGGCATCGTGCTCGCCAATGTGCTCTCGAAGGAGGAATTCGGGCTGGTGGGGGCAGTGATGGTGTTCCAGGCGTTTGCGTCGCTATTTGTTGACAGCGGCTTCTCGGGCGCGCTCATACAGCGCAAAAGCCCCACCGACGTAGATTACAGCACCGTGCTCTACTTCAACCTGGGCGTGAGCGTGGCAATCTACTGCCTGCTGTGGCTCGCAGCCCCGCTCATCGACGGCCTCTTCAATGCCGGCGAAGAGCTGGTGCCGCTTGCGAGGGTGATGTTTCTCACCTTTGTGGTCAATGCCACCGCCATAGTGCAGACCAACCGCCTGATGAAGCAGATGAACGTGCGCATGATAGCCGTGAGCAACGCCGTTGGGCTGGTGATGAGCGGCGGCACCGGCATAGCGCTCGCGCTGCGCGGCTATGGCGCATGGGCAGTGGTGTGGCAGAGCATAGTGCTCGCCACGGTGAAGTCGGGGCTGCTGTGGGCAACGTCGCGCTGGCGGCCTATAGCCACATTCAGCATGGCGTCGCTGCGGTCGATATTTGCCGTGGGCGCGGGAATCATGACCAGCTCCTTCCTCAACACGGTGTTTCTCAACATCTACTCCTTCATAATAGGCACCTACTACAACCTCGCCCACCTGGGCTGCTACACCCAGGCCGACAAGTGGAGCAAGATGGGCGTGACATCGCTGACACAGACCATCACGGCATCGTTCCTGCCCATACTGAGCGGCTGCCAGGACGACCGCCCGCGCTTCCACCGCATGATGGCCAAGACCCACCGCTTCACCGCCTATGTGGCACTGCCGTGCCTCGTGCTGCTCGTGCTGCTCGCCGAGGCAATATTCCACCTGCTCTTCGGCACCAAGTGGGACGAGGCGGTGCCGCTCTTCCAGCTCCTCGCCCTGCGGGGCATCTTCGTGGCTCTCACCTCGCTCTACACCACCCAGATCACCGCCATAGGCGCGGCACGCCGCCTGGTTGAGGCCGAGGTGGTGAAAGACGTGCTCACGGTGGCGGCAATCATCGCCACCATACCCCTTGGAATCACATGGCTCGTGGGCGGCCAGGTGATAGCCGCAGCCCTGTGCCTGGCCTACTCGCAGTGGCTCGTGGCCCGCACCACCGGCTACCGCATCAGGGCTATGCTCGGCGAGATAGCCCCCCACGCCGCCATCACCCTGCTCAGCGCCTTCCCGGCAGCCGCCGTGGCACATTTCCTCGGCACGCTTCACCCGGTGGCACTCATCGCCGCAATAAGCGCTGCATTCGTCCTCCCCTACCTCGCACTCAACGCCCTGCTCCACTCGCGCATACAGCACGACGTGCTGAGCTACGCCCTCGGCCGCTTCATGCGCAAGAAATCCTGAGCGCTGCGAAACCCGAAACACCTTATTTTAGCCACCTACACACTTATGCGAAACGTTTTTGAGGAGGAAAGGCTTTGCAGTTTCGGGAATTATGTGTAAGTTTGCGCAACGTTTTCCGCCTCGGCCACGCCGAGGTGGATTTTAAGGTATGTCATTATGGTTTATAAATACGATTATCTCGTAATAGGTTCGGGCATCGCAGGCATGAGTTTCGCCTTGAAGGTTGCCCATAGCGGCAAAGTCGCTTTAGTATGCAAGACCTCGCTCGAGGAGGCCAACACCTACTTCGCCCAGGGCGGCGTGGCATCGGTGACCAACACACTGGTAGACAACTTCGACAAGCACATTCACGACACCATGGTGGCCGGCGACTGGCTCAGCGACCCCGTGGCGGTGGAGAAGGTGGTGCGCGAGGCTCCAAGCCAAATCAAGGCCCTCATCGACTGGGGCGTGGACTTCGACAAGAAAGAGAATGGCGACTTCGACCTGCACCGCGAGGGCGGGCACTCGGAGTTCCGCATCCTTCACCACAAGGACAACACGGGCGCCGAAATCCAGGAAAGCCTCATCAAGGCGGTGAAGAGACATAAGAACATCGACGTGTTTGAGGGCCGCTTCGCGGTGGAAATCCTCACCCAGCACCACCTGGGCAAGGTGGTGACTCGGCGCACGCCCGACATCACCTGCTACGGAGCCTATATCCTCAACCCCGAGACCGAGACCGTCGACACCTTCCTCTCGCGCGTCACGCTCATGGCCACCGGCGGCGTGGGCGCTGTGTATCGCACCACCACCAATCCCCTCGTGGCCACCGGCGACGGCATAGCAATGGTGTATCGCGCCAAGGGCACGGTGAAGGACATGGAGTTCATCCAGTTCCACCCCACAGCCCTCTATCACCCCGGCGACCGCCCCTCATTCCTCATCACCGAGGCAATGCGCGGCTACGGCGGCGTGCTGCGCACGCTCGACGGCAAGGAGTTCATGCAGAAGTATGACCCGCGCCTCTCGCTCGCCCCGCGCGACATCGTGGCCCGCGCCATCGACAACGAGATGAAGATGCGCGGCGAGGACCATGTGTATCTCGACGTAACGCACAAAGACCCCGAGGAAACACGCAAGCACTTCCCAAACATCTACCAGAAGTGCCTCAGCCTGGGTATCGACATCACCAAGGACTACATCCCCGTGGCACCCGCAGCCCACTACCTGTGTGGAGGAATCAAGGTCGACACCAACGCCTGCTCATCTATACAGCGCCTCTACGCCGTGGGCGAGTGCTCGTGCACGGGCCTGCACGGCGGTAACCGCCTCGCCTCCAACTCGCTCATCGAGGCCGTGGTATATGCCGACGCCGCCGCAAAACACAGCATGGAGCACATCGACCAATACACCTTCCGCGACGACATCCCCGAGTGGGACGACAAAGGCACACAGCACCCCGAGGAGATGGTGCTCATCACGCAGAGCGCCAAGGAGGTGGGCGAGATAATGGGCACCTACGTGGGCATAGTGCGCAGCAACCTGCGCCTGCACCGCGCCTGGAACCGCCTCGACATCCTCTACGAGGAGACCGAGAAGCTCTTCAAGACCAGCAAGGTGAGCCGCTCAATATGCGAGCTGCGCAACATCATCAACGTGGGCTACCTCATCATGCGCCAGGCCATGGAGCGCCACGAGTCGCGCGGCCTGCACTACACCATCGACTATCCCCCCACCGCCCGGGAGTAGCACGGCACACCGCTGTAAATCAGCTATTTAAGCCGCCGCGCGAAAAAAGTGGTGAAAATATTTGGTAGTTAGCGCAAAAAGCAGTAATTTTGCAACGCTTTTGGGGCAAAGTGCCATCAGGGCAAACAAGGAGATTCGCTAGCTCAGCTGGTAGAGCACAACACTTTTAATGTTGGGGTCGTGGGTT
>CAMGFF010000059.1 GCA_946055125.1 uncultured Prevotellaceae bacterium
CTGTTAGTTATCAATAGTTTCTTCTGCGAAGACGACGTCAATGTCGCAAATTCATCTTCGTGCAGAATTATTCGTTTTGCGAATTTACAAAATATCGCTCAATTTGTCACCACCCGAGCCGATTTTTTTGCCATTTTTTGCATATACAGCTGCTCTTGCAAAATTTAGTTTCCTTTATTGTCCTGTTTTTGATTGATGGCACAATGCCGGGAAAATAGCACAAGAGGCATAAAACAAAGCAAGCCCTGCTCTCACGAGTTGGGCCTGTTTGTTTTGAATAGAATCTGTATAGAAAAAGTATTATCCAAATATTTGCAAAAGTAAATATTTATTGTGATATGTGCAAGTTTTATCGGGAAAAAGTGATGAATGGGCGTGAAAATTGCATTTTTTTGTAAGGCTTTGGCCTTTTATGCATCATTTTTCTGTACTTTTGCATCTCAAAAAGTAAAGTATAGCTATGAATCAATCATCGCAAGGCTCATTTGGCAACCTCGATGCCGGCTTCATGCAGAGCACCGGCAAGGAGTCGTATGCCGGGAAAGTGTGGATATTCGACTCGCTCGACCCCGAGGCCTCGCAGCTTCACTTCCCCCTGAAGCTTCACTTGCCGCTCTTTGCGGTGTGCGGCCGTGGCAGCGCCACGGTGCACCTTAATCTCGACCACTACGAGATTAGGCCCGGCAGCCTCATTGCCCTCATGCCCGACTCCACCTTGCACGGCATCACAGCCAGCCCCGACCTCCACGCCATCTTCCTTGGCGTTGACCTGACTTTCGCCCGCGAGGTGATGCCCGACATTCACGCGCTGCTGCCGGTGATGTGGGGCACGCGCACCAATCCCGTGGTGGAGCTGAGCGATGCCGATGCCGCCTCGCTGCGCCACTTCCACGCCTTCCTGTGGCAGATTATCCGCACCGAGCGGGGCTGCTACAAGCAGGAAATGGTGATGAACGTGCTCCGCGCCATGCTCTACAAGCTTATGGAGATTCACCACGCTCCCAGCTTGCAGCCATCGAAGCGCTCGCGCAACGAGGAGATTTTCTACCGCTTCGTGCACCTTGTGGAGCGCGACTACACGGTGGCACGCACCGTGCAGCACTATGCCGATGAGCTGAGCCTCACGCCCAAGCACCTCTCCACAGTGGTGAAGCTCGTGAGCGGCCTCACCGCCGGCGACTGGATTACCAACTATGTGATAACCTCGGCCAAGGTGCTGCTGCGCTCCACGGCGAAGCCCATCAGCGAAATTGCCGAGGAGCTCAGCTTCCCCAGCCTGTCGTTTTTCGGGAAATACTTCAAGAAGCACACCACCCTGTCGCCGCAGTCCTACCGCAAGCAGCACGACCACTGAGCCTCAGCGGGCCACGAAGCTCTTGGTGCTCCACTTCAGGCTCCACCAGCGGCGCACGAAGATGGCTCCGCGAATGTTCTCATCGAGGGTGAAGGCTGCCCACATGCCCAGCAGCCCCAGTCCGGCAGTCACCCCGGCAAGGTAGCCTCCCGCCACTGCCACGCTCCACATCACGATGAGTCCCACATAGAAGGGGTAGTTCACGTCACCGGCGGCACGCAGCGCGTTGGTGGCGAAGATGTTGATGGGGTGGCCTATCTCGAGTGCCACGTCAATCCACAGGATGGTGCAGCCCAGGCGCACGATGGTGGGGTTGTCGGTGAGCACACCGAAGATACTGGGCCCGGCAAGCGCCAGCAGCACCGAGAAGCACAGTGTGTAGCCCACCGACTTTTTCATCACATACTTGCCAAGCAGGAATGCTGCCCGCGTGCGTCCGCGCCCCACATAGTGGCCTATGCATATCGCGCCTCCCTGTGCTATGGAGATGCAGAAGAGATACACAAACATTATCATGTTCACGCAATAGGTGCGTGTGGCGAGGGCATCCACGCCAAGCATGTTTATGAAGTAGGTGATTACTATCTGCGACGAGCTGTAGCTTGCCTGCTCGCCGGCCGAGGGCAGCCCTATCTGCATGAGCTTCTTCAGCTCCCGCCATGGGAATGGGCTGAAATTGTGCGCGTGGAAGTGCGGAATGAGCTTCTTGCGCACCACGATGAAGAGCAGCACCATGGCCACGCCGCGGCAGGTGGCTGTGGAGATGGCAGCGCCGGTGACCCCAAGGGCCGGAAAGCCAAACCGTCCGAAAATGAGTGAGTAGTTGCCCACAATGTTGAGAATGTTGATTACCAGGGTCACCATCATGGGATACACTGCCTTGTCGGCACTGCGCAGGGCGGCCGAGAGCGTCATGGAGAGTGCCTGGAAGAATGCAAATGCACCCACGATGCGCAGGTAGCCTGAGCCGTCGGGCATAAGCTCGGGAGCCAGTCCCATCCAGCCCAGAATCATAGTGTCGCCTAAGTAGAGAAACGCGCTTATTGCGAAGCCGAGAATGAGGTTGACGATGAGCGACACGCCCACCACTTTCTCTACTTTCTCATTAAGCCCGGCCCCGATATATTGAGAGCATAGCACCGACGTGCCCAGGTTGATAACCTCAAACACCAAAAAGCAGAACATCACAATCTGGTTCACCAGCCCCACGGCGGCCACGCTGCCGTCGCTGTGCCGCGAGAGCATGAACGTGTCGACCGCTCCCAGCATCATCACCAGCAGCACCTCGAGAAAAATAGGAATTGCGAGCCTTGCAAGCGTGCTTTTCACGCCGTCGCCCCCAAAGCTGCGGCGCAGTAGGCCCGGCCACCTCATGCCGGCAGCAGGCCTTTGAATTTTGATTGCCATCTTTATTGTAAAACCTAAAACAAAGAAACGTAATGAGAGTTGCGGCAAGTGTGAGGGTGGGTGTATCAGGATTCCTGATACACCCACCTAATGCGATGTCGCCCCATTAAAGCGATTATTCACTCATTTGGGCATTCCTCACTTGCCGGGTCCCGGTGGGGGATTAGTGTAGCTTGGAGAGGATGGAGGAGGGCACTGCGGCGCGGTTGAGGTAGATGCCGATGGTCTTCGCGAGGAAGTAGGGCATCGACACATAGAAGTAGCCGCCGTAGAGCTGGTTGGTGTCCCAGGAGTTCTTCACCTTGTAGTATTTGTTGCCCTCCTGGTCCACGGCCTTGCCCACGATAACCATTCCGTGGTCGTCGGTGGTCTCCTGGTTGTCGAACATCTCCTGGCGCAGCAGCTGGGTGACTTCAATCTCCTCAATGGGGCCCTTGATGTCGGTGAGCATGCGCTCGCGCTCGGAGTCGGATACCTGCACCCAGCGCGAGAGCTCGGTGCCCTCAAGGTCCTTCTCATTGCGGGCCTTTGGGAGGATGGCATAACCCTTGCGCCACTTGAATCCCTTCTCGCTCACGTCGGCAGCCCATGCCACCGAGTAGCCCTTGTCGATAGCGTTGTCCACGATTTCCTGTAGCTCATTGAGCTGCACGTTCTCGTAGGTGCCCCACAGCCAGTTGTCGGCCACCTCGAGGGCGAATGGCTGGTAGAATGGGTGGTGTGTGAACGAGGAGAAAGAGATGTAGTCGTCGAGGTTGAGCTTGAGCGACTCGGCGTAGGTCTGCGCGTTATAGGTCTTCTTGCCCACGGTGAACGTCTCGGGCAGCTTGCCCAAGTAGGCGTCGAGAATGCCCTTGTAGCCCTCCATCCAGGCTGTGGAGAGCTTCTTGTTTGGCACGCTGACGATTGCATCCACATAGGCGCGCAGCACCTTGCTGAGCTCCTTGTGGTTGTGCTTGGTCTCGCCATAGTTGAGGCCGGCGTAGGCTTCCTCGGGCATTGCGCCGAAGTGCCGCATCACATATTCCACGTCGAGCAGGCTTCCGCCCTCGGCAAACACCGTGGATCCATACATGCGCAGGAACTTGCGGGCCTTCTCCTCGTAGCACTTGCGCACCACATACATCTCGGAGAGGTCGATTTCCTTGCCCGTGGCGCGGAGGATTTCATTCTCGAAGAAGGAGTTGCCCGAGAAGCACCAGCAAGTGCCCGTCTTGTTCTGGTCCTTCACCGAGGTGCATTTCACCACTTTCACGTCGGTAAACTTAAAACCGGTGCTGTCGGGGATTACCACATCATCGTCGGCAGCCGAGGCCGAGAGAGCCACGGCTGCAAGACTCATCAAGAGTAATTTTGAAATATTCATTGCTATAATTGATTTTTGGTTTAATTATTGATAATTCTGTGTGCAAAAGTACAAAATATTTGAGAGAATGGAGTAATTTTGCCGCAAATAACGAGCAATAATTGTTATAGTAATATGGAATGGATTGAGATAAAAGGCTCTTTGGGCGAGCAAATGCTGCGCTACTCACTGGCGCTGAGCCGCCATGCCCGAGGCGTGGAGGTGGGCGTGGAGGGACAGCTGCAGCCGCTCCACAAGCTGTTTCCGGCATTGCCGCAGCTGCCCGGACGGCAGGCGGGAATTGCCGGGCGGCTGCGCAGCCTCATTGCTCCCGCCGGTGTCCCGGCCGGCGATGCACCGTGGCTCAGCCACGAGGTGGTGGAGAGCCTCGGCGATGCCGCAGGAGATTATTTCACGCTTGCGCCCGAGGCCGTGCCGGCATGCTTTGCCGGTATTGCCGCGAAGCTGCAAGGAGAGAGCACGGTGGCGGTGCACGTGCTGCGCCCGGGCAAGGACTCATGTACATGCACCCCCGACTACTATAACTGGGCTATCGCCGGAATGAGCCAGTGGCTGGGCGACGTGAGGCTGGTGGTGATCACCGACAATCTCTCCCTAACCAGGCGGTGCCTGCACACCGGCGATGTGCCCGTGGAGTGGGTGGAGCTGCCCCGGCAGCATCACCGCCTCATCTTCCACTTGCTGCGCCAGGCCCGGCACTGCATTGCCTGCGACAGCATGGAAAGCTGGTGGGGCGCTTGGCTAAATGCCGACCCCGACAAGATTGTGGTGGTGCCAAAGACCCTGCCCACAGCCCTCATTCCCTACTACTGGACCGCAGTCCCCGTGACATAGGGATTTGCACAATTGCAGTAAAATTACTACTTTTGCAATGATCAATTGTATTAATATTAATTTATACGACTATGAAAAAAATTTTAAGTGTGGTTATGTGCGGTGCATTGCTGCTTGGCACCACTGGCTGTAACATGAACAACACAGGCAAGGGAACTCTTATTGGCGCTGGTGGCGGTGCGGCTGCCGGTGCAGGGCTTGGAGCTATTTTTGGCGGCGGAAAGGGCGCTGCTATTGGCGCTGCTATCGGCACTGCCGTGGGAGCCGGCGCCGGCGCTCTCATTGGCCGCAAGATGGACAAGCAGAAGGAGCAGCTCGCCCAGATTGAGGGCGCTCAGGTGGAGACCGTGACCGATGCCAACAACCTCCAGGCTATTAAGGTGACTTTCAATGCCGGTATTTTCTTCGCTACCGGGAAAAGCGACCTAAGCCAGTCGTCGAAGGACGCTCTGACTGATTTTGCCACTTCGCTCATTGAGAACCCCCTCACCGATGTCACTATCAACGGACACACCGACAACACCGGCTCGCGTGCCGTGAATGAGCGTCTATCTAAGGAGCGCGCTCAGGCTGTGGCAAACTACCTAATCGGCAAGGGTGTGCCGGCTAAGCGCCTCACCACCAATGGCCTGGCCTACGACTGCCCCGTGGCTTCTAACGAAACTGCCGAGGGCCGCGCTCAGAACCGCCGCGTGGAAATTTTCATCGCCGCCAATGAGCAGATGGTGCGCGAGGCCGAGAATGGCACGCTGAAGTAAACGCAGTGTGCTCTCTGCCGGATAATATCATGAATGTGGGTCACATAGCCCACATTCATGTTTTTTTTGCTCTATGTGTGGTGGTGGATTGAGAAATTAATGCTATTTTTGTGGTTGTAATACTCTCACACCCCGATGCAGTGGGTGGAATAATGTTTTATCATTGATATGATGATGCGAATTTCTAAGCTATATTGCAGGGCGCTGATTGTGGCCTTAATCATGCTGCCACTGCATGTGTGGGGCGACTCCCTCAATGCCAATATGGGCAAAATGGTGAGCGGGGCTGCCGCCGACCGCGACGGCTGTGTGGCCGATGATGCCACACCGGCTCCCACTGAATATTTCGATGAGGCTACCGGCCTGCACTACACCAAGGTGAGCCTCGACGATGCCATTCTCTTCGATTCCCGCAGCTGCGACCTCAATGGCCGGGCGTGCAAGGAGCTGCTGCGCATCGCCGTAGAGCTGCGCGAGGTGCCGTTTGCGGGTATTGTGATTTATGGGAGTGCCGACGACACTGAGAGCCGCGACTATGCCGTGGAGCTCTCGCGCGAGCGTGCCGAGGTGGTGCGCGACTACTTTGTGGCTCTGGGGTTCAGCGAGGAGCTGCTCTCGGTGGTGGGGCTTGGCTGCGACTATCCCGTGGCCGATAATTCCACGCTCGAAGGCCGCGCCCGAAATAGGTGCGTTGAAGTCTATATAGTTAGGAGTTAGGAGATATTAGATATTAGATGGGTGGGTATGTGGATTTTATAAAATAACTATTTTTTGCGATATGATGAGATTTAAGTTTTGTTTTGGCTTGGTGCTGGCACTGGTGTGCTGCGCCTTGCCTGTACGCGGCGAGGAGAAGCCGCTTAAATGGGTGAATGCGCTTGAGCTGCGCTTGATCAACAAGGGGTTCGAAAACTCTCTCACTCCTTTCACCCGAATCCCTAAGTACCTGAAGGACAGCGTGCGCCCCACTCTGTGGGAACGCTCGCAGTGCTCGAGTGGAATGGGTGTTCGCTTTGCCACTAATTCCACGCGCATCGCCGTGCGCTACAACTTGCTGTGGAACACTCACATGGCTCACATGGCCGACACGGGGCTGAAGGGCACCGACCTATACCGCCTGAGCGATGATGGGGTGTGGCAATATGTGAACACTAACCGCCCCTCGAAGCAGGACTCTATTCAGCAGAAGACTTATGTGGAAAATCTTGCCGGCGATATGCGCGAGTTCTTGATTTATCTGCCTCTCTACGACGGTATCAACTGGCTGGAGGTGGGTGTGGATGAGGATGCAGTGATTCAGCGTCCGCTCATCGACAATCCGCGCGCGGCGAAGAAGGTGGTGTTTTATGGCACGAGTATTCTGCAGGGTGGCTGTGCGTCGCGCACGGGAATGGTGGCCACGAGCATGATTCAGCGCGAGCTCAACTGTGAGTGCGTGAACATTGGCATCAGCGGTGAGGGCAAGATGGACTTCTGCATGGCTCGCGCCATGGCCGAGATTCCGGGTGTCACGGCATTTGTTGTCGACCCCGTGCCTAATTGCACCAAGATGATGTGCGACACGCTCACCTACAGCTTCGTGAAGATTCTGCGCACCCTGCGCCCCGAGGTGCCTATTGTGATTGTGGAGGGGCCGCTCTACCCCTACGCCCGCTTCGACTCTTTCTTCGGCAAGTATCTGCCCGAGAAGAATGCCGCCCTGCGCAAGAACTATGAGCTGCTCAAGAAGGAGAATCCCAAGAACCTCTACTACATCACCAATGAGGACATCGACGGCCCCGACCACGAGGGCACGGTGGATGGAATACACCTCACCGACCTGGGCTTCCGCCACTATGCCGACGCCCTGATTCCCATTCTGCGCAAGATAGTGCATTAACGCAGGTGGTGACGCTCGTAGTGGCTGCGGCAGGCGAGGTGGAACATTGCCACTCCCGCCACGTTCACCATTGCCGCCACCACAAATGCGCTGTGGTAGCTCACCGCCTCGGCCACCGCGCCGCCCACCAGCACGCCAAGGCCTATGCCCACATCCCACGAGGTGAGCAGGGTGGAATTGGCCGTGCCGCGCTGCGAATTGGGGGCAAGGTTGATAAACATGCTCTGGTAGGCCGGGAACATGTGTCCGTTGCCAAGCCCTATGATTATCGCCGTGGCATAATAGGCCACCGGGTGATGCACGAAAGCGAAGAGAAGATAGGCCGTCATTGAGAATGTGGCCCCAAATGCCGCATTCTGCACAATCTTGCCCTTGCGCAGCGAGCGTCCGCCTATGAGGCGCGACACCATGAGGCCTATGGCGGCAAGCATGAAGAAGGCCCCGGTGTCGCCGCCGGTGTGCAGCTCGTCGCGGCAGTAGATGGCAAGATAATTCGATAGTACGCCGAAGCTGAAGGAGAGGCACGCCATCGACACTCCAAGCCTCCACCCCGGCAGCAGGAAGAAGTGGTCGAGCGAGAGGGGCTGGCGGTGCACCGCCTGGCGCGAGCGCGGGCGAATGGTGCTGTCGACCACCATGCCTATGCCGGCCGTGATGAGCGACACGGCGAAGATATAATTGAAATCACTCACCACATTGTAGAGCACCAGCCCCACGGTGGGGCCAATCGCCATGGCGAGGTTGTTGCTGAGTCCGTAGTAGCCTATTCCCTCGGCGCGGCGCGAGGGATAGAGCACGTCGATGGCCATGGTGCTGCTTGCCACCGTGAGAGCTCCAAAGGAGAAGCCGTGGAGGGTGCGGATTATGGCGAAGAGCAGCACCGTCCATGCCAGGAAATACCCGGCAAAGAAGATGAAGAACACCGCGTAGCACAGCAGTAGCACAGCCTTGCGGTTGAAGCTGTCGACAAACCAGCCGCTGAAGGGGCGCACCAGCAGCGCCGTGAGCGTGTAGCCCGACAGCACTATGCCCGTCATGCCCTTGTCGGCATCGAAGGTGTCGTGCAGGTAGAGCGGCAGCACCGGCATTATCACATAGAATGCAAAGAAGAGCAGGAAATTGCCTGTGAACACCTTCACGAAGTTGCCATTCCACAGCCGCTCATGCGCATTGTTATTTTCCATAGCTATGAGTAGAATAAATATGAAATAGTGTGGGTGGCGAGAGGCGCATCACGAGATGCGCTCGCCCAGCAGAGTCGCGCTCGACACGCTGTCAACGCGCACCGTGATGAAGTCGCCCACCTTCTCGCCGCCGGCCGGGAACACCACCACCTTGTTTTGCTGCGTGCGGCCATACATGTCGCTGCGCGAGCGCTTGGAGTAGCCCTCCACAAGTATCTCAAAGGTCTTGCCCACGTCGCGGCGGTTGCTCTCGAGCGAAAGCTCATTCATGAGGGCAATCATGCGGTTGAGGCGCTCGATTTTCACCTCCTCAGCGACGTTGTCGGGGAGGAACTTCGAGGCGAAAGTGCCCGGGCGCTCCGAATACTTGAACATGAATGCCGAGTCGAAGCCCACTTCGCGCATGAGGCTCAGCGTGAGCTGGAAATCCTCCTCGGTCTCGCCGTGGAAGCCGGTGAACATATCGGTGCTTATGCCACAGTCGGGGATCATGCGGCGAATGGCGGCGATGCGGTCGAGATACCACTCGCGGGTATATTTGCGGTTCATAGCCTTGAGCACCGAGTTGCTGCCCGACTGCACCGGCAGGTGAATGTGGTTGCATATATTCCCACGGCTGGCAATCATGGCGATAATCTCGTCGGTCATGTCCTTGGGGTGCGAGGTGGTGAAGCGCACGCGCATCTCAGGGGCAGCGTCGGCCACCATGCCCAGCAGGGCGGCAAAGTCGACCACCGAGCCGTCCACGGGGTCAACATAGCGGTAGCTGTTCACATTCTGGCCAAGCAGCGTCACCTCCTTGAAGCCCTTTTCGCGCAAGTCGCGCAGCTCATTGAGAATGCTGCCCGGCTCACGGCTGCGCTCGCGGCCACGGGTGTAGGGCACGATGCAGTAGGAGCAGAAGTTGTTGCAGCCGCGCATAATGCTGATGAAGCCGCCAATCTTGCTCGCCCCGATTCGTGCCGGAATCACATCGCGGTAGGTCTCGGTGAGCGAGAGATCGATGTTGATAGCCTTCTCGCCATTCTCGGCGGCGGCCACCAGGTTGGGGAGGTCGAGGTAAGAGTCGGGACCCGCCACGATATCCACGCCGTGGTCGTTGATAAGCGTTTCTTTCATGCGCTCGGCCATGCAGCCGATAATGCCCACGATGAAGTGGCTTCCACGCTTCTTGCGCATCGCGGCAAGCTGGCTGAGGCGGGAGAAAATCTTCTGCTCGGCATTGTCGCGAATGGAGCAAGTGTTGATAAGCACCGCGTCGGCACACTCCAAGTCGTCGGTCACCACATAGCCCGCCATTTTCATCACCGAAGCCACCACCTCACTGTCGGCCACATTCATCTGGCAGCCATAAGTTTCGATAAACAGCTTTTTCGCATCACTGTCGGCCGCGGCAAAAGACAGCTTCAAGCCGTCGGCCACACGTATTTTATTATCGCTCATATCAGTCAAAACAATTTTTTTTGCAAAGTTACAGCAAGCCGAGCGCAATGGCAAATTAAAAACGAAGTTTTTGAATTTCGCCATTGCCG
>CAMGFF010000060.1 GCA_946055125.1 uncultured Prevotellaceae bacterium
TAGTTGAGATTGGCCTGAAACCACTGAAATACCGTCAATATATCCATAAATCCAATTTTTCTGCAAATTTACACAAAATTTGAACAAATCGAAAGCAGTGCGTATCAAAATTGTTAAAAACAGTACCCATAATGACGCGTCATAGGGACACCGGCCCTCCGCCACTTCAGCAATCATCTGATTATGTGCCAGTAACGCTAACGACCATGGGTGTGTCCCTACATCAAAAAATCATCTCGCCGGGTTGTGCATTATGCACTCCTTTCAATACACAGTGCTATTGCAAAGCCTCCTGCTTCTGTCCGGGATTATAGTGCCCGCCCACGGCTTCGAGGAACTCAGCTTTGAGCTTCTTCACAAGCCCGGGATTGCTTGCCGAAATATCGGTGAGCTGCGCCGGCTCGGCTGCAAGGTCGAAGAGCGCGTAGTGGTCCACGGTACCAAGCTCATTGCCGGTCTCGTTGGTAACCGGCCCACTGTAGGGCGGTATCAGGGCGTAGCGCCCACTGCGGTAGGCAAGTCGGCCACTGGCCTCCACCACATAGCTCTTGCGTCCTTTCTCGTCATTGCCAAGAAGTGTGCCTATGATATTCTCCGAGTCAAGTCCTGCCGGCACGTCCTCACCCACCAGACTGGCAAACGATGCCAGCAGGTCCTGCTGCGACACAAGTGCATCGGTGGTGAAATGAGCCACCCGCCCTTTCCAGTACACAAAGAAAGGCACGCGCGTGCCGGCTTCAAAGAGGCTGTACTTGCCACCACGAAGTCCGCCATTGGGGTCGTGAATTGAGCGTGTGCCGCGTGCGCCATCGGCATATCCATCATCGAGCACCGGGCCATTGTCGCTGGTGAATATCACTATCGTGTTTTCTTCTATTCCTTTCTCCCTGAGGTATTTCAGCATCTCGCCCACACACCAGTCGGTCTCAAGCACAACATCGCCGCGCGGACCGGTGCTCGACTTACCCTCAAATTCCCATGCCGGCACTCGTGGCACATGTGGCTCATGAAGCCCATAGTAGAGGAAGAACGGCTTCCCGGCCGGAACGGTATCGATGTAGCCCTTCACTTTGGCGAGAATGTCGGCCGCCATAGTGCGCTCATTCCATATTGCGCTCTTGCCGCCCTTCATGTAGCCAATGCGGGGTATGCCATTAATCACGGCATTCTGGTGCCCGTGCGACCAGCGCATCTCAAGAAGCTCGGGATTGCTCAGTGCCGTGGGTTCCCCCTTAAAGGGATGCTCATAATCCACATATATCGGGTCGTTAGGGTCGAGATTCGCAACCCGGCCGTTTTCAACATACACCGTAGGCACACGGTCCACTGTCGCCGCTATGAGGTAGGTGTAGTCGAAGCCTATGTCATTGCCTCTGGGCGTTATCTCCTTGTTCCAGTCGATTTTTCCCTCTCCCATGCCAAGGTGCCACTTACCTATGGCCGCCGTGGAATAGCCGGCATGGCCAAACATCTTGCCTATGGTGAACTGGCTGGGGCTAACCAGCAAAGGAGCATCTCCCGGAAGTATCTTGGCATCATCATTGCGCCAGGGATACATTCCAGTCATCAGCCCGTAGCGCGACGGTGTGGATGTGGCCGACGATGAGTGCCCATTGGTGAAGCACCCTCCATGCTGCGCAAGATAGTCGATATTGGGTGTCGATACCGTGGCGTTGCCGTAGGCACTCACATCACCCCACCCAAGGTCGTCGGCAATAATTATTATCACATTGGGTTTCTCGGCCGGAAAGGCCAGCAGCGGCACTGCTACGAGCGAAGCTGCAATCGAAAATTTCTTCTTGTTCATCGTTTCCCTTTGTTTTCATTTCAATGATTAATTTCCTGCAGCATATTCTGCAAGCAAGTGCAAATATATGAATTTTTCTCCAAAATCCACCAAAATCACCCCCGGAATTTATCGCTGTCTCTTGTCACGCGGTGCTTCTTTTCCCTGCAAGGGAATTTTATCGCCCCGATTGCTTGCTTTTCACGCTGCGTTGCACTAATTTTGCCATAAATTTTCAATTTGTTGTTATCTTAATTAGTAGATTTATGGAAACTTTTCACGACCTATTAGTGCGTCGACGCAGCATACGCAAATACACCGACCAAGAAATCTCGGCCGACGATGTGCAGCTCCTCCTCGAGGCTGCACTCATGGCGCCTTCTTCCAAGAACTGCCGCCCTTGGCACTTCGTCACCGTGGAGGATAAGAAGAAACTTGAGCTCCTGAGCCACTGCAAGGACTTTGGCGCAGCTCCAATTGGAAAGTGCAGCCTCGCTATCGTGGTCAGCGCCGACCCTGAAATAACCGACACCTGGGTGGAGGATGCTACAATCGCCGCCACTTATATCCAGCTCCAGGCCGAGGCCCTGGGATTGGGCAGCTGCTGGATTCAGATTCGCGGCCGTTTCTCGGGCGATGATGAGCCGGCCGAGGACTATGTGAAGGCCCTGCTCGACATGCCCGCCGACCTCCCCGTGCTCTGCATCATCACCCTCGGCCACAAGGACGAGGAGCGAAAGCCTTTCAACCCCGAGAAAATGCTCTGGGAGCGCGTGCACATTGGCAAATGGATTCCTCAGGACATTGAGCAATAAGAACAAGTATCTATGCGAGTATCTATGATTGGTGCCGGCAATGTGGCCACTCACCTTGCCAAGGCCCTGGCCGGGAAGCACGAGATTGTGCAGGTGTTCAGCCGCTCGATGGCCAATGCCGAAACCCTGGCCCGCGCCACCGGCTGCCCTTGCGCCACCAATGTGCCCTCACGCATCACCGCCGATGCCGATTTCTACATCATCTCGGTGAAGGACGATGCTATAGCCTCGGTCATTGAGCAGGCTCCGGCAAGCAACGCCCTGTGGGTGCACACCTCGGGCAGCGTGCCTATGAGCGTGTTTCAGGGTCGCCGTTCACGCTATGGTGTGCTCTATCCCATGCAGTCGTTCTCGAAGCAGGTGGAGGTGGACTTTGCCTCAGTGCCTCTCTTCGTGGAGGGCTGCGACGATGCCACCGCCGCGCAAGTCACCGCGCTGGCTCAAAGCCTGTCGCGCTCGGTGTTTCCCGCCGACAGCGACACGCGCCGCCGGCTCCACATTGCCGCCGTGTTCGCCTGCAACTTCGCCAACCACATGTGGGCTCTCGCCGACGATGTGCTGCGCGACGCGGGGCTGCCTTTCTCGGTGATGCTCCCGCTTATTCGCTCCACTGTGGACAAGCTCGCGGCACTCTCACCCGCCGAGTCGCAGACGGGCCCGGCTCGCCGCCTCGACTATGCGGTAATCCAAAAGCACCTCGCCATGCTCACCGGCGACTGCCACTCCGTCTACGACTCTATCACTCAAAGTATAATTAAAAAGCACAACCCACGACCATGAGCTCTATCAATTTCGACCTCAGCAAAATCCGCGCCTTCGCTTTCGATGTGGATGGCGTGCTCTCGCCCTCCACTATCCCTATGTCGGAGGCCGGTGAGCCGCTTCGCATGGTGAACGTGAAAGATGGCTACGCCCTGCAGCTGGCCGTGAAAATGGGCTACTGCTTAGCAATAATCAGCGGCGCACGCACCGAGGCGGTGAAGGTGCGATTCCACGGCCTTGGCATCGCCGATGTGTTCACCGGCGTGTCGATAAAGCTCCCTTGCCTTATCAAGTGGATGGAAAAGCATGGTCTGAAGCCCGAGGAGGTGGCTTTTGTGGGCGACGACATCCCCGACCTGGAGGCAATGCGCCACGTTGCCCTCCCCATAGCTCCTGCCGACGCGGCTCCCGAAGTGAAGGAGGTGGCACGCTACATCTCGCCCATCGCCGGCGGATACGGCTGCGGTCGCGACGTGATTGAGCAAGTCATGAAAGCCCAGGGCAAGTGGCTCGACAGTCGCCACGCTTTCGGCTGGTAATGGCTTTATTTGTATATTCTATCTCTAAAAAAGTAACGCTAATGCACCCTAATCCTCTCAGCAATCTCTCGAAATATGAGGTGCTGCTCGCCAGCAACTCTCCGCGCCGCCGTCAGCTTCTCGCCGACCTCGGCTTGAGTTTCACAACCGTTGCCCTCCCGGGTATCGATGAATCCTATCCGGCCTCCACTCCAGCCCTCGATGTGGCTTTGGTGGTGGCGCAGGCCAAGGCGCGTGCCTACAGCTCGCTCATCACCTCCAACCAGCTCATTATCACTGCCGACACCGTGGTGATTTGCGACGGCGAAGTGATGGGTAAGCCCGCCGATGAGGCCGATGCCCGCATCATGCTGCGCCGGCTCGCGGGGAAGACTCACCATGTGGTCACGGGTGTGACTGTCTCCACCGCCTCGCGCACCGAGGTCTTCAAGGCGGTGACCGAGGTGGATTTTGCCCCACTCTCCGACGATGAAATAAACTTCTATGTGGAAACCTACCGCCCTCTCGACAAGGCCGGTGCCTACGGCATTCAGGAATGGATTGGCTGCGCCGGTATCAGTGGCATTCGCGGCAGCTTCTACAATGTGATGGGACTGCCCCTGCACCGCCTCTACACCGTCCTCGCCTCTTTCTGACCTATTTCGCGCGAGTCGATTTCACATATTGCTTCACGCGCTGAAACAGGTCGGTGGCAAACACAAAATCGTTGAGCGCCTGGTTGTCACTGTCGAAGATGTCGTCCTTGGTGCCGGTCCAGCCGTTGTGCCCCTTGTTCACAAAGATTATGTTCTCGCCAATGCCCAGCACGGAGTTCATGTCGTGGGTATTGATGATGGTGGTGATGTTATACTCGCGTGTGATGTCGCTTAGCAGCTCATCAATCAATATCGAGGTCTTGGGGTCGAGGCCTGAGTTTGGCTCGTCGCAAAAAAGATACTTGGGATTGAGCGCTATGGCACGCGCTATGGCCACGCGCTTCTGCATTCCGCCGCTTATCTCCGAGGGGTATTTGTCGTCGGCTCCCTTCAGGTTCACGCGCTCTATGCAGAAGTGGGCCCGCTCAAGCTGCTCAGCGGGTGTCATGTCGGAGAACATCTTCAGCGGGAACATCACGTTGCCCAGCACAGTCTCTGAGTCGAAGAGCGCCGAGCCTTGGAAGAGCATGCCTATCTCCTTTCGTATCATCTTGCGGTCCCTGAGGTTCATCTTCATGATGTCGCGGCCATCATAGAGTATCTCTCCCTCCTCGGGCGTGACGAGCCCCACGATGCTCTTCATCAGCACCGTCTTGCCCGAGCCGCTCTGGCCTATGATGAGGTTGGTCTTGCCATCGTAGAAGGTGGCGCTTATGTCGTGCAGAATCTGCTTGTCGTCAAACGACTTGTTGATGTGTCTTACTTCAATCATAACATTATTCTTTTCAGTGCCGCTGGCCGCCCCCCTATTGGAGCATTAAGTTGGTGAGTATCACATCGAGCAGGAGTATCACTATGCTGCTCGTTACCACCGAATTGGTGCTGGCCTTGCCCACTTCGAGCGCTCCACCTTTCACATAGTAGCCGAAGTAGCTCGCCACGCTGCTCACCACAAACGCAAAAAATAGCGACTTGATGAGCGCATACCACACATACCAGCTTATGAACTGCGTCTGTATGCCATACACATAGGTCGACACCGGCACAAGCCCCGTCACGGCACACACCATGTAGCCGCCCCAAAGGCTCGTGAACATGCTGAATATCACAAGCACATTGATGAACGTAACCATCGCCATCACCTTGGGCAGAACAAGGAAATTGGCCGAGTTCACGCCCATTATCTCAAGCGCGTCGATCTGCTCGGTGACTCGCATAGTGCCTATCTCCGACGCTATGTTCGACCCCACCTTGCCCGCAAGAATAAGGCACAGTATCGACGACGAGAACTCCAGCAAGATAATCTCGCGCGTGGCAAGTCCCACAGCATAGCGCGGCATGAGCGGCGACGACGTGTTGAGATACATTTGAATCGTGCACACCGCACCGATAAAGATCGAAATCACTATCACCAGAGGAATCGAGTCGATTCCCAGCTTAACAATCTCATTCACATAGCGGCGGAAAAACTCCCGCCACCGGTCGGGCAGCGTGAACACCCGCCCTATAAATATGCAATAATTGCCAAACGACTTCAGCGACGACTGTATAATCATAAAAAAACCTTAATAAAAAATTCACCAATATATCCCCACCCCACTAAAAACTCCCCACTAATAACTCCTAACTAATAACTCCTAACTAATAACTCCTAACTGCTAAAACGCTTTCCACCCCTGCGCCCTGATTGCAATCTCATTGCCATCGCGGCTCTCAAGGTAGCTGCCAAGCTCCGGCTTCGTGATGCGGCCTATGATTCGCGCAGTCTTCATCGACGCCACCTTCTCATGGTCGGCAAGCGGAACCGTGAACAGCAGCTCATAGTCCTCGCCTCCATTGAGCGCCGCAGTCACCAAGTTCATGCCAAACTCCTCGGCCTGCACCGCCGTCTGGTAGTCAATCGGTATTCGCTCCTCATACACGCGGCAGCCCACCCCCGACGACTTGCAGATATGCAGCAGCTCCGACGACAGCCCATCGCTCACGTCCATCATCGCCGTGGGCTTCACGCCAAGGCGGCGCAGCTCCTCTATCACATCGCGGCGTGCCTCAGGCTTCAGCTGGCGCTCAAGCAGATACTCGCGCCCCTCAAAGGCCGGGTGGAAATCATCATCACCCGCATGCTCCTTGCTCACCACTCGCTCGCGTTCGAGCAGCTGCAAGCCCATGTAGGCCGCGCCAAGGTCGCCACTCACGCATATCAGGTCGGTGTCGCGGGCTCCGCTGCGATACACCACCTCACCCTTCTCGGCCTCACCAAGACAAGTGATGCTGATGAGTAGCCCCGTGACCGATGCCGAGGTGTCGCCTCCCACCAGGTCCACGCCATATATCTCGCAGGCAAGCCTTATGCCCGCATAAAGCTCCTCAATGTGCTCCACCGTGAAACGCTTGGAGATACCAAGCGACACGGTAATCTGCCTCGGCGTGCCATTCATCGCATAGATGTCGGAGAAATTCACCACTGCTGCCTTGTAGCCAAGGTGCTTCAGCGGACAGTAGGTGAGGTCGAAGTGTATGCCTTCGAGCAGGAGGTCGGTGGTCACAAGCGTCTCCTTGTCGCCATAGTGCAGCACCGCTGCGTCGTCGCCCACGGCCTTCACCGTCGATTCATTCTTCACTGGCATATCCCGGGTGAGGTGCTCTATGAGGCCAAACTCCCCAAGCTGTGCTATTTCGGTTTCGCTATTGTTCATATCTTTATTTGTGTGTGTGTGTGTCTTGTAGGTTTCCTTTTGTCATTCTACTTGGCAAGTATGCGCTTCTTCAGCTCGCCTATGAAGTCCTGGTCGGGCAGCGGGTGGTCGAAGCTCACCTTTATCGGCACAAAGAATGTGCGGTCCTTGAGCTCGTGCGGAAAATAGGGATTATTGGCCATGCGCACCGCGTCCTTCTCGGTGGTCACGATATACTTGCGGTTGCCGCCAAGCTCATCAAACAGGCTGGAAATTAGCTCAAAGTCGTAGCGCGTGAAGTTGTGGTGGTCGCTGTAGTGTATCACCTTGAATGCCGTCTTGAATGCCCGCAGGAAGCGCACAAATGGCAGGTGATTGGCTATGCCGGTGACTATGAGCAGTGAGTCGTTGCCGTCGAGCTGCTGCAGCGTGGGCATCGTGCTCACACGCTCGGGGAAAACCGGCATGAGGTTGTAGTATTGCACCACCGAGAGGTATAGCTTCTGCGATGGGAAGAGGTCGAGATGCGCCTTCAGCAGGTTGAAGTCCATTGGCTTTATCTCGCGCGGGCACTTCGTCACCACCACTATGTCGGCCCGCAATATCCCCTCCTTGGGCTCGCGCAGCCGGCCAAGCGGAAGCATGCGGTCCTCGTAGATGGGGCGCGAATAGTCGACAAGTGCTATCGACACTTTTGGCTTCACATAGCGGTGCTGAAATGCGTCGTCGAGCACTATCACGTCGAGCTTAGGGTCGAGCCTAAGCATCTCCTTGATTCCCTTTCGCCGGCTCTCACACACGGCAAGCGTGATGGCGCTGCCAAACTTGCGGTACACCTGGTAGGCTTCATCGCCAAGGTCGTTGGGCGTGAGCTTGTTGTTGGCAAGTATGAAGCCCGAGGTCTGTCGCTTGTAGCCACGGCTCAGTACGCCCACTCTAAAGTCGTGACTCAGCGCCTCCACTATATATTCTGTGTGGGGGGTCTTTCCAGTGCCTCCGGCAGTGATGTTGCCAACCACCACCACCGGCACGTCAAACTCCTCCTGCGGCAGCAGGTGCCAGTCGAACGCGCGGTTGCGGGCCACCACCACCAGCTTGTAGAGGTAGCTCAGTGGCGTGAGCACTGCTTCTGCCAAGTATTTCACCAATCGTCGGCCCATGCTTTGTCTATTCCTATTCTGTCGTTATTTTATCAGTTCTTATTCCGTTTTTAATCTTCTCAAGCTTTGTTGCAATGCAGATGCCGCGCTTTTCGTTGCTTCACCACACTGCAAGTAGGCTGCCTGCACGCCCCACCTGTTGGGTTGAGGCTGCTGCGTTCACCTTATCTCCACCTGCTCCATGCGGCATTGCATGGGGTCGCGGCTCAGGATGCCCTTTATCTCCTTGTGATATTGATAAAGCACGCCAAGGTTCTCCTTGAGTTTCTCCTCAGCCCGCATCTCGGCATATTGCTTGATGAGTTTCAGCCACTTGTCCTCGGGGTCGGGCTGGTAAGTGACTTCGTAGTCGTCGCCAAGGTCGGCCTTGGCTGCCACCCACTTCACTGCCGCGGCAAGGTCGCCATGCTCGTCCACAAGTTTCAGCTTGAGGGCTGTGGCTCCGTCCCACACGCGCCCCTCGGCAATGGCCTTGAGCGAGTCGATGGGCATGTGCCGGCCTGTGGCGCAGCGCGATGTGAACAGCTCATAGAAGTCGTTCACGCTCTGCTGCATGCGCTCGCGCTGGAAGGGGGTGAGTCGCTTCATCGTGCTCATCACGGCATTGGGGTTGGTGGCCACGCCGCAGAAGTTCACCCCAAGCTTGTCGGTGGCAAGCGACTCAAAGCACGGCACAAGGCCAAACACGCCTATAGAGCCTGTCACCGTGGTGGGCTCGGCAAAGATGCGGTCGGCCCCACACGATATGTAGTAGCCGCCCGAGGCTGCATAGCCGCCCATCGACACTGCAAATGGCTTGCCGGCTTTCTTCACTTCCTGGAGTGCCGCCCATATTTGTTCTGAGCCAAATGCACTGCCGCCCGGCGAGTTCACGCGCAGCACCACTGCCTTCACATCATCGTCGGTCGATGCTTCTATAATGCTCTCGGTGAGCTCGCGTGCGTTCACGCCATCAGCGTCGCCGTCGTCGAATATCTCTCCCACTGCGTAGAACACTGCCACCTTGCGCTCTGATGTCTTCTCGTTGGTGGCCGTGGCGGCTACCTCAGCGGGTGTGGCAAGCTTCAGCTCTTCATCGGCTTTGAGGCCGGTGAGCTTGCGCAGCTTGTTCTCTATCTCGTGGCGGTAGCACACTGCGTCCACAAGCTTGGCCTTAACAAACTCATCACTTTGCCGCGTGCTGATAAGGCTGTCGACATATTGGTTGATATTCTCTGCCTTAATTTTGCGCGACTCCGAAATCTCACCCACAATGCTGCTCCAGATGCTGCCTAAGTAGCTCTCCTGCTGCAGGCGGTTGGCCTCACTCATCTCATTGAGCATATATGGCTCCACGGCGCTCTTGAATGTGCCCACTCGAAGCACCTGCATCTCCACTCCTATCTTGTCGAGCAGGGTCTTGAAATAGGGTGTGCTCGACGCCAGTCCGTGAAGGTCCACGCCGCCTATGGTGTTGATGAAGACGCTGTCGGCTGCCGATGCCACATAATAGTCGGACTGGCCCATAACGTCGCCATAGGCATACACAAATTTATTGCTTTCCTTGAAGTCGAGAAGCGCACGGCGAAGCTCTTGCAGCGACGCTATGTCGCCCTCAATGCCGTTGCACTCCACATACACGCCTTTCACGTTATCGTTGTCCTTTGCTGCCTTCAGAGCCTTGACAAGCGTTGAGAGCGACTGCTCCTGTTGCACATTGGCCACTCCTATCAGGCTACTGGCATAGTCGTTGCCACTCTCGCGCTCGGTGAGCTGGCCGCGCAGGTCGATGTGAAGGATTGTGTTTTTTTCCACACTGCTCAATGTCGCTCCCATATTGGCTATCGCGCCGATAAACGCAAAACTAAAAATCACGGATAATACTGAAAACAACGTAAGCGCTAACCATACACCTACAAAAGAACCCAACGCTGTGGTCCAGAACTTCTTCATCATAT
>CAMGFF010000061.1 GCA_946055125.1 uncultured Prevotellaceae bacterium
GGTCTCACCTCGCTGCCTGTGGAGCAGTATCCAAGCATTGCGCCTCCTACCATTCAGGTCGAGACCACCTACACCGGAGCCAATGCCCAGACTGTGCTCAACTCGGTGATAGCACCGCTTGAGGAGTCGATAAATGGTGCGCTCAACATGACCTACATGACTTCGACCGCCACCAACACCGGCTGTGCCACCATCAATGTGTATTTCACTCAGGGCTACGACCCCGATATGGCTGCAATCGACGTGCAGAACCGCGTGTCGCAGGCTCAGAACCTGCTGCCTGCCGAGGTCACCAAGGTGGGTGTGACCACAAAGAAGCGCCAGTCGTCGATGCTTGTCGTAATGACCCTCTCGTCGCCCGACGAGAGCTTCAATCAGGAGTTCATTGAGAACTACATGGCCATCAACGTTATCCCCGACATCAAGCGTATTGCCGGTGTGGGCGATGCCATGGCACTTGGCGCCGACTACTCTATGCGCGTGTGGCTCAAGCCCGACAAGATGGCCGAGTATGGCCTCATCCCGAGCGACGTGGCCCAGGCACTTGCCGACCAGAACATAGAGGCTGCACCTGGCCAGTTTGGCGAGCGTGGCGACCAGAGCTTCCAGTATGTGCTCAAATACAAGGGACGCCTCGTCACTGCCGAGGAGTTCGACAACATTATTCTCCGTGCCGACAACAATGGCCGCACCCTGCGCCTGCGCGATGTGGCCGAGTGTGAGCTTGGCCGCCTCGACTATGGTTTCCGCAACGTGGTCAACGGACACACCGGCTGTACGGCAATCATCTTCCAGTCGCCGGGCTCCAATGCGAGCGAAATCATTTCCAAGGTGCTTGGCGTGATTAGCGAGAAGGAGAAAGAACTTCCCGACGGCCTCAAGTTCGACGTTCCTATGAACACCGACGAGTTCCTCCAGGCATCGATTGATGAGGTGATAAAGACTCTCATCGAGGCATTCATCCTCGTGTTCATCGTGGTTTACCTCTTCCTCCAGGATATGCGCTCCACCCTCATCCCCATCATCGCCATTCCCGTGGCCCTTGTGGGTACTTTCGCGCTCATCTATGGAATCGGCTTCTCACTCAACCTGCTCACCCTCTCGGCTCTCGTGCTTGCGATTGCCATTGTGGTGGATGACGCGATAGTGGTGGTGGAGGCGGTGCACGCCAAGCTCGACGAGGGCTACCAGAGTGCCCGCCAGGCCTCTATCGACGCAATGGGTGAGATTGGTGGTGCCATCATATCAATCACACTGGTGATGATGCTCGTGTTCATTCCTGTGTCGTTCATGCCGGCCACTTCGGGGGTGTTCTACCGCCAGTTTGGATTGACCATGGCAATCGCCATCGGTTTCTCGGCAATCAACGCACTGACCCTCTCGCCGGCACTTTGCGCACTGTTCCTGAAGCCGCACAATGCCGATGGCTCGGTGAAGAAGATGTCGTTTGTGGATCGTTTCCACACCGCGTTCAATGCCGGCTATGAGTCGCTTCTTGGCAAATACAACAAGGTGGTGAGCTTCCTCATCAAAGCCAAGGCCATTGTGGCCGTGGTGGTAGCCGTGTCGGTGGGCGTGCTTGTCTATCTCATGTCAACCACTGCCAACTCGCTCGTGCCGAATGAGGACACGGGTACGATAATGGGCGTAGTGTCGATGCCTCCGGGCACATCGCTCGAGCGCACCTCGGAGGTGCTCGAGAAGGTTGACGCCATGCTTGCTCAGGTGCCCGAGATAAAGCTCCGCACCGTGATTGAGGGTTATAGCTTCATCGCCGACGCCGGCAACACCTACGGCTCGGTCATCATCAAGCTCAAGGACTGGGACGAGCGCAAGGGCGAAGGCCAAGACGTGAACTCAGTGCTCAAGAAGCTCTATGGAATGACCGCAATGGGAATCAAGGACGGAACAATCCTGTTCTTTGCTCCGCCTATGATTTCGGGTTACTCTATGACCAATGGTATTGAGCTTCAGCTTCAGGACAAGACCGGTGGCGACCTCAATAAGTTCTTCCAGATTGAGATGCAGTTCCTTCAGGCTCTCAACCAGAGACCTGAGATTCAGATGGCTTACTCATCGTTCAACCCCACCTATCCGCAGTATCTCATCGATGTGGATGCCGCCAAGGCTTCGAAGGCCGGCATCGGCACCTCGGGAGTGCTCAGCGTGATGCAGGGCTACATCGGCGGTATGTATGTGTCCAATTTCAACCGCTTCGGTAAGCTCTACCGCGTGATGATGCAGGCTTCGCCCGATGCCCGTGTGTCGCTCGAGTCGCTCAAGGGCATCAAGGTGCGCACCAAGAGCGGAATGGCGCCTATCACCGACTTTGTGACGATAAAGCGCGTGTATGGCCCCGACCTTATCAACCGCTTCAACCTCTACACCTCAATCGCAGTGAATGCCACCGCCAATACCGGCTACTCGTCGGGTGAGGCAATTGCCGCAGTGCGCGAGGTGGCCGAGCAGACGCTGCCACAGGGCTATGGATATGAGTTCTCAGGACTTACGCGTGAGGAGGCCGACCAGTCCAGCTCATCGACCACCATCATCTTCGCTCTGTGTCTGCTCTTCGTATATCTCATTCTTAGCGCACAATATGAGAGCTACATCCTGCCGCTGGCCGTGATTCTCTCCATTCCGTTTGGTCTTATGGGCACGTTCATCTTCGCCCGAATGTACGGCATCGACAACAATATCTACCTGAAGATCGCGCTCATCATGCTTATCGGACTTCTCGCCAAGAATGCCATTCTTATCGTGGAGTTCGCGCTCGACCGCCGCAAGACGGGCATGTCGATCATCGGTGCTGCCGTGCAAGGTGCATCGGCGCGTCTGCGACCAATTCTCATGACCTCGCTGGCAATGATTATCGGACTGCTGCCAATGATGTTTGCCTCGGGTGTGGGAGCCAATGGTAACCGTGCACTCGGCACCGGCTCAATAGGCGGTATGCTTGTGGGAATGATTCTGCAAGTGCTCTTCGTGCCGTGCTTGTTTGTAGTGTTCCAGACGATCCAGGAGAAGTTCTCGCCGATGAAGTGGAAGGACACCGACAACTCGAAGATGCGCAACGAGATAGAGCAATACTCTATTTAGTCCTTTAGTTAGGAGTTATTAGTTAGGAGTTATTCCGGGCTAAGAATTGCCATTCCTAAAAATTAAGAAATTAATCAAATAAATGAAAATGAAGAAGATAAATTCTATGCTGCTCGCCGGTGCTGTGGTTCTTGCCACAGCACTCGCAAGCTGCAACACCTATAAAAAATGCGAGTTGCCACAGGAAGGCGTGGTGGGCGAGTATGCCAAGGCCGCTGCCGAGCCTGTCGACTCCACCGCCCTGGGAAATCTTCCCTGGACTGAGATTTTCACCGATTCCCAGCTCCAGTCGCTCATCAACCAGGCTCTTGCCAACAACACCAACCTGCAAAACGCCAAGCTCAATGTGGACATGGCACAGGCGCAGCTCCTCGGAGCTAAGCTGAGCTACTTGCCCTCGCTCGCTTTCGCTCCCAATGGCTCGGGCTCGTCGGTGGGTGGCTCAAGCCTCAGCTGGGGCTATCAGCTCCCCCTCTCGCTGAGCTGGGAGGTGGACATCTTTGGCCGCCTCACCAACTCCAAGCGCAAGGCCAAGGCCGCACTGCTCCAGAGCGAGGCCTACAAGCAGGCCACTCAGTCGCAGATTATCGGCGCCGTGGCCAACACCTACTACGCCCTCGTCGCACTCCACACTCAGCTATCCATCTACCGCGAAACGGCCGAGCTGTGGCGACAGTCGGTCGATGTGATGAAGAAGATGAAGGAGGCCGGCCGCTACACCGAGGTGGCTGTGGTGCAAAGCGAGGCCAACTACTACAATATCCTCGCCACAATCCCCTCTATCGAGATTCAGCTCCACGAGCTTAACAACACCATGTCGCTGCTTCTCAATGTGTCGCCCCAGGAGTGGCAGGTGAACACCGCCTCGATGATTACACTCCCCACTACGATTGAGGGTGGAGTGCCCATGAGCTACCTCGCCGCACGCCCCGACGTGCGTGCCGCCGAGCAGTCGTTTGCCTCGGCTTTCTATGCCACCAACATGGCTCGCTCGGCTTTCTATCCCAGCGTTACGCTCTCGGCCGCTGGTGGCTATGGCACGCTCATTGGCTCGGCAATATTCGACCCCGCCAAGTGGTTTGCCAACCTTGCCGGACAGCTTGTGATGCCCCTCTTCTCGCGCGGACAGAACATAGCCAACCTCAAGGCAGCCAAGGCACAGCAGCAACAGGCTCTCAATTCGTTCCAATACACCTTGCTCAGCGCCGGAGCCGAGGTTAGCTCGGCCCTGGTGACAATCACCAAGCAGAAGGAGGCTCACGAGCAAATAGTGAAGCAAGTGGAGAAAATGCGCAAGGCCGTGGAATACAACCAGGACCTCATGCTCCTGAGCAACACCACCTATCTCGAGGTGCTCAATGCACAGCAGTCGCTCCTCAGCAGCCAGATTGCCCTTGTCAACAACGAGCTCAGCAACAACCAGGCCGCCATCAACCTCTATCAGGCTCTGGGAGGGGGAAGATAGTGTAATGGTTACGGGTTAGAGTAGCTATATGGGTGGAATATCACTGATAATAGCTCAATGCTTGAACCAACCTCGGCTCCTTACCCTTGAAATGAAATTTACTAAATAACTGATATAACCATGATTAGTCAATTAGCTCACGTCGACCCCACAGCCAAGCTGGGTAAAGACGTTATTGTACACCCTTTCGCTTTTATCGGCAAGAATGTGGAAATTGGCGATAACTGCACCATCTATCCCTATGTGAGCATCCTCAATGGCGCCCGCATAGGCAACAACAACAAAATCTACAATGGTGCAATCATCGCTGCCGAGCCTCAGGATTTCCGCTGGAAAGGCGAGCAGTCCTACTGCTACATCGGCGACAACAACAGCATTCGCGAGCACACCATCATCAACCGTGGTATCGCCCCCGAGGGGGGTACCCGCATCGGCAACAACTCGTTCATCATGGCCGAGTCGCACATTGCCCACGACTCGGTGATTGAGAGCCGCGTGGTGCTGGGCAACGGCTCGCAGATTGCCCCCGACTGCCATGTGGGAGCCAACACCATTCTCTCGTCGAATGTGGTGCTCCATGCCGGCAGCCAGATTGGCGAGTGGGTGCTCATTAAGGGCGGCTGCCGAATAAGCGGCAATGTGCCCCCCTATGTGATTATGGCCCACAACCCCGTGGCCTACTATGGCGTGAACGCCTTCGTGCTGCGCCACTGCAACTTCTCGGAGGAGGTTATCGACGACATCGCAAAGGCCTACCGCCATGTGTATCAGTGCGACACCTCCACTTTCAATGCCCTGCGCCGAATCGAGAAGGACATTCCGCAGTCGGAGCACCGCGACTACATCCTCAGCTTCATTCGCGAGCACAAGCTCAAGATTGTGGCAGCGCCCAACCACGAGGAGATTGTCGACTGATATTAATCGCTTACTATATTATGCCAGGCCGTGGGAGGCAACGTCGTTGCCCTCACGGCTTCGGCATTTCCCGCACTATGCACTGACCCAAGGGCTTGGCCGGTAACGCCCTCCCCTTGGCGAGATGAAGAACCTACAATATTGCAGAAATAAAATGATAGCACCAAGAATCAGATTCTCCACGCGCGAGGAGCGCATCGCATTCGTGCGCGAGCGCTTCAGCTGCAAGGCCCCGGCATGTGGCGGCTGCGGCAGTTGCAAAATGCCCGGCGGCAAGCCCGCCATCGAGGCCTTTGCCCCCTACATCGATGGCAAGCGCGAATTTGCCGCCGTTTCGTCGGCACTTTGGCAGTCAGCCCTGTGACACACCCCTCAGCACCTACGCCCCACAAAGCCCGTGAATCAAGTTTCCCCGGCCTGTTTGGCGAAAAGTTGCAAAACAGGCTTGCAATTAATGGCGAAAAGTTGTAAAAGTATGGTCGAAAATGTGGAAAAAAGTTGCAAGTTAGCGCACAAAGCACTGTATAACAACACATTAAGCACACAAGCAAAAATCAAGCTGTGCTATATGGGGAATTTTTGTTAATTTTCCAATGTTTTTCTTAAATTACTAAGGATAGAGATTATGTGGATAACTTTGGCTGTGATTTCGGCTCTGGGGCTGGGAGTTTACGACATTTTCAAGAAAATGTCGCTGCGGGGCAACAACGTGCTCACCGTGCTGCTGCTCAACACGGTGGTGGGCGCGGCGCTCATGAGTCCCGTGGTGGTGGGCAACATTCTCGACGGCTCGTGGGGCTTCGGCGGCAACGCTGCGAGCCACTTGCTCATCTTGCTCAAGTCGGGCATCGTACTGGCATCGTGGACCATGGGCTACTTTGCCATGAAGCACATGCCGCTCACCATCACCGGCTCAATCAATGCCACACGCCCGGTGCTGGTGCTTGTGGGCGCTCTGCTCATCTTTGGCGAGCGGCTCAACGCGCTGCAGTGGGTGGGCACAGTGCTGGGCTTCGTGTCGCTCTTCCTCATCAGCCGCATAGGGCGCAAGGAGGGCTTCTCGCTCACCGGCAGCAAGTGGATATGGCTCGCGATGGGTGCCACGGTGATGGGGGCGGTGTCGGGGCTCTACGACAAGTACCTGCTGCGCTCGCTGCCCGCCCTTGAGGTGCAGGCCTGGTACTCGCTCTACCAGGTGGCGATAATGGGCGTGACAATCGCCCTGCTGCGCCGGCTGGGGCACGCCGACGGCACCCCATTCCAGTGGCGGTGGACCATTCCCTGCATCGCAATCTTCCTCACCGCTGCCGACCTGGCCTATTTCTACTGCCTCTCGCTGCCGGGAGCGATGATCAGCGTGGTGTCGATGATTAGGCGCGGCAGCGTGCTGGTGTCGTTCCTCTATGGCGCGGTGGTGCTGCGCGAGAAGCACATAGGCCTCAAGCTCATCGACCTTGCAATCCTCCTCCTCGCCCTCGTGCTCCTTGTGGTGGCCTCGCACTAACCCGCCACAAGTGAGCCTTTATCCCCCTCTTCTTTGGTTACTTCCGGGGAAGAATCTTGCCGCTGAAATTGCCCGATACGAGAAATCAATGGCCCATGGCACAAAAGATGATACAAAAGATGATACAAAACAACCTACTGACCGACAGCGCATTATCCTGCAAATGATTGCCGATGATGATACAATAACAATCAATGGAATGATACAAAAGACCGGAGTGTCGGCTGTGACCATAAAGCGCGACCTTGCCGCCTTGCAGGCAATGGGACTTCTGCGCCGCGAAGGAGGCCGCAAAAACGGACGCTGGGTGACCGAGTGAGGTGGCTCGCCACTGCACAACGGCAGCCACGCTGAATCAAATGGCAGCGACGCTCCGTGGAGCATCCGCATCACTGCTTAGTAATCAAGCGATTGCGCAAGCAGCAGTGGGCGGACACTTCACGGAGCGTCGCTACATAATGTGAAAAATGCTTTGTGTTGCTTTACCGCACGGGAATCTTGGCGATTCGGCGGCAGTGGCGGCCTCCCTCGAAGTCGGTGCTGAGGAACGCCTTCACTATCTCTATCGCCTCCTCGTTGCTGACGAAGCGGCCGGGGAGGGCAAGCACGTTGGCGTCGTTGTGCTGGCGTGCCAGGCGTGCAATCTCGGGCTTCCAGCACAGTGCCGAGCGAATGCCCTGGTGCTTGTTGAGCGTCATGTTGATTCCCTCTCCGCTGCCGCAAATTCCTATGCCCGGATAGCACTCGCCGCTCTCCACGGCAAGGGCGCAGGGGTGGGCAAAGTCGGGATAGTCGCAGCTCTCGGTGCCGGTGGTGCCAAAGTCGCGCACGGCGATTCCCAGGCTCTTGAGGTAGTCGATCACTGCGAGCTTGGTCTCATATCCGGCATGGTCGCAGCATATTGCCACGGGGGTGTTCTCTTTTGTTATCATAGTTTCGTGTTATTTACGTGTTGAGGTTGATTATTTTTCGTTGTTTTGAGGCTTGAGCCACCGGTCGAACCAGCGGAAGAACTCGCGGTGCCACATCACGGCGTTCTGCGGCTTGAGAATCCAGTGGTTCTCGTCGGGGAACACGAGCATGCGTGCCGGCACTCCGCGCAGGCGTGCGGCATTGAATGCCATCATGCCCTGCGAGGCGAGAATGCGGTAGTCCTTCTCACCCACGGTGACCATGATTGGGGTGTCCCACTTGTCGATGGCGCGGTGGGGCGAGTTGGCATAGCTGCGCTGTGCCGTGGCATTGTCCTTCTCCCAGAAGGCTCCGCCGAGGTCCCAGTTGGCAAACCACATCTCCTCGGTCTCGAGATACTGAGCCTCCACATTGAAGATTCCGGCATGGGCGAGCAGCGCGGCGAAGCGGTGGTCGTGGTGGCCGGCGAGCCAGTACACCGAGAAGCCGCCGTAGCTGGCTCCGGTTGCGCCAATGTGGTCGGTGTCGACATAAGGCTCTTTCTTCATGAAATCCACGGCGCTGAGGTAGTCCTTCATGTTCTGGCCGCCATAGTCGCCCGATATTTGCGCGTTCCACTCAGTGCCGAAGCCGGGCAGGCCGCGGCGGTTGGGGGCGATGATGATGTAGCCCTGCGATGCCATGAGGCGCAGGTTCCAGCGGTAGCTCCAGAACTGGCTCACGGGGCTCTGCGGGCCGCCCTGGCAATAGAGCAAGGCGGGATAGCGCTTGGCGGGGTCGAAGTCGGGCGGATACACCACCCAGGTGGTCATCAGCTTGCCGTCGGTGGTGGGTACGAGCTTCTTCTCCACCTTTATGGGCTTGAGCTGCGCGAGCAGCTCGTCGTTCACCTTGGTGAGCTTCACCACCTCCTTGCCGGGGTTCACGCTGTAGATTTCGTTAGGCTCGCTCAGCGAGTGGCGCAGGGTGATTACCTTCCCGTCGGGCGTGGGCACCACGGCGGCATAGTCGTAGTCGCCGTCGGCAATCTGGTTCACCTTGTGCGTTGCCACATTGATTTCAAACATGGGCACGGTGCCCTGCAGCGGGGCCACGAAGAAAATCTTCTGCTCGTCGGCGCTCCATGCAATCTGGTCCACCGTGTAGTCCCACTCGGCGGTGAGGTCGGTCTTTGCACCGGTGGCCATGTCCATGATGAAGATGCGGTTCTTGTCGCTCTCATATCCGTCGTGCTCCATCGAGAGCCATGCGAGATACTTTCCGCTGCGCGAGAACGCAGGGTTGGTGTCGTAGCCCATCATGCCCTCGGTGAGGTTGCGGGTGGTGCGCTTCTCGATGTCGTAGAGGTAGAGGTCGGAATTGGTCGATACCGAGTAGTCCATACCGGTCTTTTTGCGCGACACATACACCACCGACTTGCCGTCGGGGGCCCAGGCGAGCGACTCCACGCCGCCGAAGGGCTTCATGGGGGCCTCAAAGGGCTCTCCCTCCATGATGTCGGTCACGCCGGTGAGCTGCGAGCCATCGAAGTCGGCGATGAAGGGGTGCGGGATTTCCTCCACCCACTCGTCCCAGTGCTTATACATGAGGTCGTCGATGAGGCGGCCGCTCGACTTGGGGAGGTCGGCATAGATGTCGCCGGCTTTCTCAAATGCCTTCACCTGCGAGATGAAGAGCACCCTCTTCTCGTCGGGCGAGAACACGAAGCCGTCGATTCCCTTCTCCACCTTCGAGATGCAGCGGCGGTCGCTTCCGTCGGCGTTCATGGTGAAGAGCTGCATTGCGTCGCCCTCGCGGTAGAGGAATGCAATCCTCTTGCCGCCATCAATCCACACGGCGTTCTGCTCCGAGGCGGCGGTGCGGGTGAGGCGGGTGGCCGCCGAGCCGTCGGTGTTCATCACCCACAGCTCGCGGTTCGACTTGTTTTGCTCAATGCTCTCATAGCTCACGCCATAGAGCAGACGCGAGCCGTCGGGCGAGAGCTGCGGGTCGGTCACGCGGCCCAGGGCAAAGAGCAGCTCAGGAGTAAGTTTTCCATTCTCCACAGTCACCTGGGGCTTCTCGATGATGGGAGCCTCCTCGGTGGTGGAGTTGTTGCATGCAGCAGTAGCTGATAGAACCACCATTGATGCCATAATCTTGCTGAAATTCATATCGGTAATAAAGTTTATATTGTGTTTCGTGCCACAAAGTTAGGCAAAATCTTCGAGATTACGAACCGCAAGCGTAAAAAAGCTACGCCACACCCCTCCCACCCATCGTTGCAGCCTCGCCGGCAACGGTGGAAGCCACC
>CAMGFF010000062.1 GCA_946055125.1 uncultured Prevotellaceae bacterium
AGGTCGCACACGGTGTTGAGCACATTTCCGCCGCCTATCGAGTAACCGTTCACCATTGCAATCACCGGCTTGGGGATTGAGCGTATTGCCTTTTGCAAGTCGAGCACATTGAGGCGCGGAGTGCCGTCGCTGTCCTTATATCCGCCCAGTGTCTTGTAGTTCTGGTCGCCGCCCGAGCAGAAGGCCTTGTCGCCTGCGCCCGTGAGAATCACCACGCCTATGTCCTGACGGTCGCGGCAGATGTTCATCGCGTCGAGCATCTCGGCATTTGTGAGTGGGCGAAAAGCGTTATACACCTTAGGCCTGTTGATTGTGATTTTGGCTATGCCACCGTGTTGCTCAAAGAGAATATCGGTGTATTGCTTTATTGTGGTCCATTCGCGCTTGTTTTCCATTGTCATAAAAAATTTTAATTTTGTGTTTCGTTTTGGAAGAATAATGCAAAGGCCCGGCAATGCTTGCTGCGGGCCTTTGGCGAGATTAATTATGAGTAGATTTGCTTATTTCGAAAGACTTGCAATCACCTTCTTCATGTCCTCGGCAAGGCTCTCGGCCTTCTCCATAGTGGCAGCCTCGGAGTAGATGCGTATGATTGGCTCGGTGTTGCTCTTGCGCAGGTGCACCCAGCAGTCGGCGAAGTCGATTTTCACGCCGTCGATGTCGGTGATCTGCTCATTGGCGTAGTGCTCCTTCACGGCGCGGAGTATTGCGTCCACGTCGATGTCGGGGGTGAGCTGAATCTTGTTCTTGGCGATGCTGTATTGCGGATAAGTCTTCTTGAGCTCACTCACCTTCTTGCCGCTCTTGGCGAGCAGCGTGAGGAAGAGCGCTACGCCCACGAGTGCGTCGCGGCCATAGTGCGACTCAGGATAAATCACTCCGCCATTGCCCTCGCCGCCTATCACGGCACCCGTGCGCTTCATCTCGGTCACCACGTTCACCTCGCCTACTGCGGCGGCAGTGTAGTGGCAGCCGTGAGCGCGTGTCACGTCGCGCAGTGCACGCGACGAGGAGAGATTCGACACCGTTGCGCCCGGAGTCTGCGAGAGCACATAGTCGGCAATCGACACCAGCGTGTATTCCTCCACGAAAAATTCTCCATTCTCCATGATGATGGCCAGGCGGTCCACATCGGGGTCGACCACAAAGCCCACATCGGCCTTGCCCTCGGCCATGAGCGATGCAATATCGGTGAGGTTCTCAGGTATTGGCTCTGGAGTGTGGCCGAATTTGCCGGTTGGCTCACAATAGAGCTCAATCACATTCTTCACGCCAAGTTTCTTGAGAAGGGCCGGTATCACCACGCCGCCAATCGAGTTCACTGCATCAACGGCCACGGTGAAATTGGCTTTCTTTATTGCCTCCACATCCACGAGCTTGAGCTTGAGCACGCTCTCGATGTGGCGCTGCATATAGGTGTTGTTCACATATTCCTTTCCAAGGTTATCCACCTCGGCATAGTCGAAGTCCTCACGCTCGGCAATGGCAAGCACTTCCTTGCCCTGTGCGTCGTTGAGAAACTCTCCCTGCTCGTTGAGCAGCTTCAGTGCGTTCCACTGCTTGGGATTGTGCGAGGCGGTGATGATGATGCCGCCACAGGCGTTCTCGGCAACCACGGCAATCTCTGTGGTGGGAGTGGTGGCGAGGCCGATGTTAACCACATCGAAGCCCATGCCGGTGAGCGTGCCCACTACCACATCGTTGACCATGGGACCCGACAGGCGTGCGTCGCGGCCCACTACAATCACATTCGAGGTCTTCGCCGTAGTGCGGCGAATGAACGTGGCGTAGGCCGAGGTGAATTTCACGATGTCGAGCGGTGTGAGGCCATCGCCGGCAGGGCCGCCTATTGTGCCTCTGATTCCTGAGATAGATTTGATTAGTGACATAGTTCAAAAAAAATAGCTGGTTGTTGTTGATTAATTTGTTGTTTTATAGAGTAATATGTATCAGTCGATTGCGCTGGGGAAGTAGCGCACGTTGAAGTGATAGGGCACAACATTGGAAATCTCATTTGAGAACCCATATTGCGACTTGATTATGAGGTTAACCTCCGAGTCGATACCCACAAATTGCAGCGGCATCTGCAGTCCGTAGCCCCACTGGTAGCTCACCTGCAGGTCGAAGTTGCCATAGATGAAGTAGGTCGATTGGATTTGCGAGTCGCCCACGTTGCCCATGTAGCTTGGCTCCACGCCGTACTCCCAGTTGAGCAGGTCGAAGTATTTCACGCGGAAGTATATCTTCTGCTGCGACGCGGGGCGGTTGTCGAGGCTGCCGGCACGCACCACTTGCATGTACACATTGCCGTCCTCGTCGAGGCGGTAGTAGGGAGCATCGGGGCCGGTCTCAAAAATGGTGTCGGCCGGTATATCCAGCTCCACGCGCTGGTAGGCAAGGAAGTTGTTCACTGCCTTGCGCTCATCGCGGAGCAGCTCGGCATAGCTCACTCCCGAGCTGCACGAGCCCAGGGCGAGCACGGCCGCAATGCCGGCCACAAGATATGCTACGATTTTATTTCTCATCATCATTACTATTCTTGGTTGTTTGTGTTTTGTTGTCTTGCTTGTTGTTATTGCTCACGCCTGTGTCGGCATATTGCGGCAGCAGCGACATGAACACCGCCACCGCCTCATCGAGAGTGCCATAGAACTCTCCTCCCGAGGCGTTCTTGTGTCCGCCGCCATTGAAGTGCTGTTCGCAGATGGTGTTAACCGCAAAGTCGCCCTGCGAACGTGCCGATACCTTAATGTATTCCTCGTCATCGCGCAGAAACACGCTCCATTGCACCTCGGGAATCTGCAGCGGCATGTTCACCAAGCTCTCGGTGTCGCCTTTCTTGTAGTTGTAGCGGTCGAGCTCTTCCTTGCTCAGCGTGATGAGTGCGGCATGGCTCTCGGGAAACACCTGCATCTTCTCGGCCAGAGCATAGCCCAAGAGGCGCAGGCGGTCGGCCGAACTGGTGTTCATGGCCAGGTTGTAGATGCGGTCCTTGTTGATTCCGCGTGCCACAAGCTCGGCCACGATAAGGTAGATGTCGGCAGTGCTTGAGTTGTAGGAGAAGTTGCCGGTGTCGGTCATCATTCCGCAGTAGAGGCACTCGGCCACCTTGCGGTTGATTTGCTTCATCAGCCCTATGCCCATGAGTGCGCGAAACACCAGCTCGCACGTCGACGACATGCGGCTGTAGGAAATGGTGAGGTCGCAGAAGCGCTCAGGGTCGAGGTGGTGGTCAATCATGATTTTCTTTGCCTTGGCTCGCTGCACCGCCGGGCCCAGGTTGTCGATTCGCTTCAGCGAGTTGTAGTCGAGGCAGAATATCAGGTTGGCCCGCTCAAGCAGGCTGTTCACCGTTTCCTCATGCTTGGTGAGCACATGCACGTCCTTCGCTCCGGGCAAGAAGGCCAGTGTACGCGGAGGCAGGTCGGGAGTGACCACGTGCACCGTCTTGCCCAGGGCCTCAAGGGCATGCATTAGCCCCAGCGAGGCTCCCATCGCGTCGCCGTCGGGCGAGAGGTGGCAGGTAATCACTATGTTGTTGAGCCGCGTAACATAGTCTTTCAGTTGCAGCAGCTCCTCATTCGATATTACTTGGGTTATTCTCATTTGTGTGCAATCGGTTGCAATGATTTAGCAAAATTACAACAAAAACTTGAATTGCGAAAGCAAAAAATGCTCGTTGTTGATTATTATTCACCAAATCAGGGATTATAAAGGTCGTGACAGTAGAAATTTAATATTTCTTTCACTTTTTCCTCGGCCTCCACTGCCGGCGAGTGTGGATTCAGCTCCCGTGCCTCGCCGTAGCTCGCTATGGCGTTGCGCCAGTCGGTGAGCCGGCAGTAGGCATTGCCCAGCAGGTAGTGGGCTTGGTCGTCGGTGGGCGTGGCGGCAATTATTTCCTTTAACCGGGCTATTGCCTCGGCCACGCGCCCGGTGTTCATCAGTTCCTTTATTTCGTCGAAATCTTGCATATTCAGCCGTTATTCGTTAAAAAACATTAACCTCGTGAAGTTTTTCACCTTTTCGCTTGCATAATTCAGCAACAGGCTATACCTTTGCATCAGTTTTTCATGGTATTAGATTTAAGGTAAAAAAATATTTGTCGTGATGACAAGTATTTTTTTTGTTTTTACCCTTGCCCTATCCCGGATTTATTGTGGCATTATCGCCATTCGGTCGATTGCGAAGAAGGCTGGTGTATTCATGCCCTGCTCCCCGTTGTCGCTCGATTCCATAGTGAAGAACACGCGCTTCACCACACCAAGCGACTCCAGGTTGAAATAGCTCCACTGCATCAGTGGAGCGTCATACATAGAAACGTAATTTGCAAGATAGATTTCGGCCGGACCGGTGAGGGTGTCATCGGCCGTGATGCCGTAGGCAAGCAGCTTCAGGTAGTCGCCCGGCTCAAAAATCTTGCTGAATGAAGTGCCGGCACTCATAGCAAAATAGGCGTAGGAAGTGTTGGTGACAAATACCGACAATGGGCGGAAAAGGCTGCCCTCGCTTCCATAGCTCACCGAGCACGACGGTGTCGTTGTCAGAGCCCCTTCCGGCTTCTCGTCACGATTCCAGCACGCAACCAAATAGGGAGTACCCGGACCCGAAATCCCGCCGTAGGTAGATACCGCATAGACAAATGGGTGCTTGCGCCAATTTTTTTCTGAAACGTTGCCAATAAAGTTTACTCGGGAAGCCACAAATCCGGTCCATGAGTCGGTGCCGGGCGAAGCGTTGTGTGAGAACACCATATCGCCGTAGTTGATTGTGGCTGTGGGATCCATTGCGCCTGTCCACACTCCACTTTCGTCGTAATCGATTGCAATTTGGTTGAGAATTGCGGTGACCGAGCCTTTGTCTTCGGGATTACTTGAGCACGATTGTCCCATCACAGCCATCAACATAGCAAATGCGATGATTGTTAATGCTTTAACTGATTTCATATTATGGATAATTGGGTTTGTTGGTAAAATAGTTCAAAGTGAGATGTTCACGGCCTCAATTTCTTCGTTATCGAGGAAATATGATGCCATTGAGCCAAATTTCCCGGCGTTCTCGGTGGTGAGATACCGGCAGGTGCCGCCCTTGGTGCAGCGCACCTCCATTTCGGGGTGGCGGCGCAGGTAGTCGGCAAGGCTTTCGGCGATAATGGGGCCCTGCTCCACCACGGTGACTCCTGCGGGCATATATTTCTTTATTTTAGTGAGAAGCAATGGATAGTGGGTGCAGCCGAGTATCACCGTATCTATGTCGGCGCTCATCGCCATCAGCGCCTCAATGTCCTTTTGCACGAAGTAGTCGGCTCCGTCGCCGTCGGCCTCGCGATTCTCCACAAGCGGCACCCACATGGGGCAGCCGTGGCCGTAGGTGGCGAGGCGGCCGCCATACATCTTCTCAATCTCAATGTTGTAGCTCTCGCTCTGCACCGTGCCGGGAGTGCCAAGAATGCCTATGCGGCCATTGCGGGTGAGCTGCCCCACTTTCTCCACCGTGGGGCGTATCACGCCCAGCACACGGCGCTCCGGGTCGATGTGCGGCAGGTCGTTCTGCTGAATGGTGCGCAGTGCCTTGGCCGATGCCGTGTTGCATGCAAGAATCACCAGCCGGCAGCCCTGCGCAAAGAGATAGCGCACCGCCTCGAGGGTGAAGCGATACACGATGTCGAATGAGCGCGTGCCATAGGGCGCACGGGCGTTGTCGCCGAGATATAGATAGTCATATTCGGGCAGCTTGCGGCGCATCTCGCGCAGGATGGTGAGCCCGCCATAGCCCGAGTCAAACACCCCAATGGGTCCCTTGGCCCTGATGTCGCTCACGGTGGAGCCTGTCACCTTCACGTCTTTTTCCATGTATTCAAAGTCTTGTGAGTCGGTGGAAAAATAGCCGGCTGCATTGAAAAATCGGCGTATTCCCATAGCATCTTGAGGTTTGATTTTTGGTGTTTCGCTATTTTATGTCGTTGTCCACGAGGAATTTCTCCACGTCGAGTGCTGCCTTGCAACCCATGCCGGCAGCGGTGATAGCCTGGCGGTATCGCGGGTCGGCAACGTCGCCGGCGGCAAACACGCCCTCCACGCTGGTGGCCGTGGTGAAGCCGTCGGTCTTTATGTAGCCTTGCTCGTCGAGGGCAAGCTGGCCGCCCAGGAAGTCGGTGTTGGGCTTGTGGCCTATGGCAAGGAAGAAGCCGTCAATGGCGATGTCGAGGGTCGTTTCCTCGGGTGTGCCCTTGAATTGCACAAGGTGTGCGCCCTCCACGGCGGGAGAGCCAAAGAGTCCCACGGTGTTGGTGTTGAAAAGAATCTCTATGTTGTCCTTCTCCATCACGCGCTGCTGCATCACCTTCGAGGCTCGCAGGTGGTCCTTGCGCACTATCATATACACCTTCGAGGCGAGGTTGCTCAGGTAGTGCGCCTCCTCGCAGGCGGTGTCGCCGCCGCCCACCACGGCCACGGTCTTCTTGCGGTAGAAGAAGCCGTCACAGGTGGCGCAGGCCGACACACCCATGCCGGCATATTTCTTCTCATCGGTCAGTCCAAGGTATTTTGCCGACGCGCCGGTCGAAACTATCACCGTCTCGGCCTCGATGGTGGTCTCGCCGTCGATGGTGGCCACAAACGGACGCTTCGAGAGGTCGATGCGGGTCACCTCGCCCGTGCGCAGGTCGGCGCCGAAGCGCTCGGCTTGCTTGCGCAGGTCGTCCATCATCTCAAAGCCGTTGATTCCCTCAGGATAGCCGGGGAAGTTCTCAATGTCGGTGGTGGTGGTGAGCTGTCCGCCGGGTTGCATTCCCTCATAGAGCACCGGGGCAATGTTGGCTCGCGAAGCATAGATAGCGGCAGTGTAGCCTGCCGGTCCCGAGCCTATAATCAAGCATTTTGTTCTTTCCATATTCTTATTTGGTTTTAATTGTTTGTCGTGTGTATTGAAGTCTATCGCAAGTCAACCACCTCGGTGCCTGCCGGTACCTGCTTTTTATTGAAAACAAATGTGGAGGCTGCAAAGTTTCGACGTGTGGTGTAATTGCTGATGGTGGTGGTGTAGCTCTGTCGGTCGCTGGTGGTGATCACCGCTTTCTGCACCTGGTAGTTTTTCTTGCCTATTGTCACCTCTGCCTGTGTTATCTGCCCCTTCTTCTTGGGCTTGAAGGTGACTACGTAGCAGGCCGCAGTGGTCTTCATCGAGAGCGAGCACTGCTTGCTCAGGCTGCTGATGATGGCATAGGGGTTGCTCTGCGCTATTTCTTCGGCCGTGGGCGTGGTGATGTTCACCTCGCCGGTCATGCTCGAGTAGGCCCACTGGGTCTTTCCGTCAAACCAGCACTTCATGTCCTTCGAGAGTATGCGGAACTTCTGCCCCACCATGTCGATGGTGCCCATAGATGTGCCCTGCGCCGTGGCGACGCTGAATGTGGCAGTGATGCCGTTGCTGCTGTTGTAGCCTTGCAGCACCTTTTCTACCACCTGCTGCGCCGATTGCCCCCACGCCGCCGCGCAGCAAGTGGCAATCATTGTTATCAATAGGAATAATCTGTTTCTTAGCATAATGAAAAAGAGTGTGTGTGTTTATTTGTTGTCGAGAATTGCGGCGAGCTGCACCGAGTCAACAAGCACGCGGCGTGGCTTGCCTCCCTGCGACGGGCCCACTATGCCCGCTGCCTCAAGCTGGTCCATGATGCGGCCGGCGCGGTTGTAGCCTATCTGGTAGCGCCGCTGCAGCGATGAGGTCGATGCCGTGTCGCTCGCCACTATGTAGGCTGCCGCCTCCTCAAAGAGGCTGTCTCGGTCGTTGAGGTTGCCGCCCGAGCCGCTGCCACCACCGTCGCCGTCCTCGCTGTCGCCAATGTATTCAGGCAGCTCGTAGGGCTCGCTGTAGCCCACCTGGTTGCCTATGTACTCGCAGATGGCCTCCACCTCGGGCGTATCCACAAAGGCACACTGCACGCGGTCGAGCATTCCGCTCTGCTGGAAGAGCATGTCGCCCTTTCCCACAAGCTGCTGCGCTCCCGAGCAGTCGAGAATGGTGCGGCTGTCCACCATCTGGCTCACGCGGAAGGCGATGCGGCCGGGGAAGTTGGCCTTGATGATTCCGGTGATTACGTTGGTCGACGGGCGCTGGGTGGCGATAATCATGTGTATGCCCACCGCGCGTGCCTTCTGCGCTATGCGCACTATGGGCCGCTCCACCTCCTTGCCCGAAACCATGATAAGGTCGCTGAACTCATCCACTATCACCACGATATAGGGCAGAAAGTGATGCCCCTTCTCGGGATTGAGGCGGCGCTCTATGAACTTGCGGTTGTAGTCCTTGATGTTGCGCTCCTTGGCGTCGCGCAGCAGCATGTAGCGGTCTTCCATCTCCTGCACCAGCGAGTTGAGCGTGGCCACCACCTTGCGCGAGTCGGTGATGATGCACTCTTCGCCACCTGCCATGCGGGCAAGGTAGTGGTGGTCGAGCTGCGCATAGAGGCTGAACTCCACCATCTTGGGATCGACGAGCACAAACTTCAGCTCGGCCGGATGCTTCTTGTAGAGCAGCGACGTGATGATGGCATTTAGTCCCACCGATTTTCCTTGTCCTGTGGCTCCGGCCACGAGCAGGTGTGGCATCTTGGTGAGGTCGGCCATAAACACGCGGTTGTCGATCGTGCAGCCCAGCGCCATGGGCAGCTCCATGTGGCTCTCCTGGAATCGCTTCGAGCCTATCACCGACCGCATCGACACCGTCTGCGGGTCGTGGTTGGGCACCTCTATGCCTATCGTGCCCTTGCCGGGGATTGGCGCGATGATGCGAATGCCCAGGGCGGCGAGGCTCAGGGCTATGTCGCTCTCAAGGTTCTTTATCTTGGCAATGCGCACCCCGTCGGCGGGGATTATCTCAAATAGCGTGATAGTGGGGCCCACGCACACGTCGATTTTCTTGATGGGTATGTTGTAGTTGGCCAGCGTCTCGGTGATGCGGCGCTTGTTCTCCTCCTGCTCGTCAATATCCACATTGTTGCGGTTCACCTCGCGCTCAAGCAGCAGGTCGATGGTGGGCATCTTGAAGTGCGAGAGCTCCTTGGTGGGGTCGAAGGCCTCAAATGTCGTCACCTCCGATTGCTGTATCTCGGGCGCAACCTCTATCTTGCCCTCATCGGGAATCACATCTTCAACAAATGGCTCCGGCTCGGGTTCCGGCTCTTGAGGCACGTCGAATGGGTCGGGCTCCGGCTCTTCCTCCTCGGAGGGCTTCTCCTCATCTTCGGTGGCATCATCGTCGGCCGTATCGTCGTCGTCGCCGGTGATTGTGGAGTCCATGGGCTCCTCATCGTCGGCACTGTCCTTGAGCCTCGTGCGGTGGGGTATCATGGCTTTCACGCGGCGAAGCCACGCCGAGAGGGTGTTGAGGCACACCAGCACCCACACCACCACAAGCAGCACATTGGCAGCCACCATGCCGGGATAGCCCGCCACCACAAGCAGCAGCCCGTTCACTTCCTCGCCCAGACTGCCGCCAAGCGGGAAGAAGGTGATTTCCTGCCCCATGGTGAGCGCACTCACCACTATCGAGCATGTGGCTATGCTCAGTCCCGACACCAGAGTGTAGCTGAAAAACCGCAACGGCTTGTGCCGCAACAGGCGCAGGCTCATCACCAAGCACCACAGCACCACGATAAAGGCCGCAACGCCTATGCCGCGGGCTATCATGCCATTGGCTATGTTGGCCCCAAGAATGCTGCCCCAGTTCTCGGCTCCGGCTCCATGTGCCACCATGTCGCTCGTACCGTAGCTCTGCACCAGGCTCTGGTCCACAGCCCCGCTGCGGAAGAATGAGATGAACACCACCAGCAAGTACACGCCCACCAGCCCCAGCACCGAGCCTATGGCCACGGTCAGGCGGCGGTCGGCGAAGAATGCCGCCATTCGGGTGCCAAGCCCGCGCTTCTTGCGTGGGGTCTCCTCACTCTCTGTGTCGCCCACCGGCGTTTCCACTTCGGGTTTCACTTCTTCTTGTTCTATCTTTTCTCGATTGTAAATCTTCTTTGCCACAATAAAAAAACTCAATTTCGTTGTTACCCAAAAAATAACACCAATCATCTCGCCGCCACTGCGGTACTCCACAATTTGCCTTTGCAAATTTACGCATAATCCCCCACTTTCTGTCCTTAGCAACAATT
>CAMGFF010000063.1 GCA_946055125.1 uncultured Prevotellaceae bacterium
CCGTAGGCACCGGTACCGGCGTTGAGGGAGTGAGCAGCACCGCCGCCAAGGTGCGTGGTGAGAATGGCGTGATTCGCGTAGAGGGTGCTGAGGGCGCACGAGTGGAGGTTTATAGCGCTTCCGGAGTGTGCATCTACAGCGGCACAGCCACCGAAGTGCCCGTGCCACAGCGTGGACTCTATGTGGTGAAAGTGGCCGGCCGCGCCACCAAGCTCGCGATGTAACCCCACCGCGATAGTGCAACAAATTACGGATTCCCCCAAGCCACAGCCAGGTGGGGGAATCCGTTTTTTTTGTGTCTGCCACCGAATTTACAATGCAGTAGTGAGAGCAAAGTGAAAAAATACTCTCTGTTTATAGCCCCACAATCCTCTCCTGTGCTTACCCAAAGAGCAGCATATCTACTAATAACCCTGTTTTTGGGAATCCATAATCACTATTGCCGTGCAATTTCCAATAGAAAATATTAAAATATTGGAATTTTCCAAAAGTGATATTGGAATTCCAATGGAAAGTGTGTAACTTCACTCTCTACATGGCGTTTCGGGAAAAAGTGTAATTTTGCGATGCAGATTTTTGGGAAAAAGTGTAATTTTTCCATGTGATTTTTCGGGAAAAAGTGTAATTTCCCCATTTTTTATGCTATTCAAGAAAAATACTGAGGATTTTGAGTGTCAATAATATTATTCAGGCAATTGCTATTTCTAAGGCTTGTGGGGGCTTAGGCTCATTAAAGATGCTTGGCGAATGTGAAAAAGTTAAAAAGTTGGCGAATTATTTTGTTTGTGCGCTGATTTACACTAATTTTGCAAGCTGAAATGGCCATGCGGTGTCGTCGGGTCGATGCCACACGGCTATATCTGTGTTATAATTTTCTTTATTTTAGTAATTACGAAACATACAGTTTTTTTCAATCATGGATAAAATAAGCTATGCTCTTGGCCTCTCGATGGGCAACAACTTCCGCCGCTCGGGCATCACTTCGCTCAATTATGAGGACTTCACCGATGGCGTGCGTGCCGCTTTCTCGGGCGAAGGCGCGAAGATGACAGTGGAGGAGGCTAAGGAGGTGATCAACCGCTTCTTCACCGAGATGGAGGAGCAGAACAAGGAGGTTAACCTCAAGGCCGGCGAGGCCTATCTTGCCGAGAACGCCAAGCGCGAGGAGGTGAAGGTGACTGCCTCGGGCCTGCAATACCAGGTGATAAAGGAGGGTGAGGGCGAGTGCCCCACCAAGAACGACCGCGTGACGGTGCACTACACCGGCGCGCTGATCGACGGCACGGTGTTCGACAGCTCGGTGGAGCGCGGCGAGCCCGCCACATTTGGCGTGACGCAGGTGATTCCCGGCTGGGTTGAGGCCCTGCAGATGATGAAGCCCGGTGCCGAGTGGCGTCTCTTCATTCCCTCCAACCTCGCCTATGGACCCAACGGCGCCGGCGGCGTGATTGGCCCCAACATGACGCTCATCTTCGACGTGCAGCTCATCAAGGTGGAGAAGGCCTGAAAGCCCGCCTCTCAGCTCAGCGACACTGAACTTAACAAAAAAACAATCACATAAATTAATTTATCACTAAAGAAATGAAAAAGATTTCTATTCTCGCCTTTGCCGCCGTTGTGGCTGCATCGTCGTTTATGAGCTGCAATGGCTCAAGCAACAGTGAACTCAAGACTTCCACCGACTCGCTCAGCGCGCTGTTTGGTGAAATGTATGGATATGGCGTAGCCGGAGAGCTGCAGCATGGCCCCGACTCGGCCAAGCTCGACAAGGCTTCGTTCATCAAGGGCATGGAGCTGGTGCTTAATGCCGACACCAGCGACGTGAGCTACATTCAGGGAATCGGCCTGGGCAACCAGCTCGTGAACATCTTCCGCAACATCAAGCAGTCGCAAAAGGTGGAGCTCGACTCTCGCCTCTTCCTCAACGAGTTTAAGAAGGCATTCCTTGCCGACTCTACCAAGGATCCTCAGGCCATTCAGATGAAGGTGATGGAGCTCATGCAGCGCGTGTCGCGCGAGGCTAAGGAGAACGACCCCAAGGCTATCGCCAACAAGAAGGCCGGCGCCGACTATATCGCAGCCCAGATGGCCAAGGACAAGGAAATCAAGAAGACCGCCAGCGGCCTCGCCTACAAGGTGATCAATGAGGGCGCAGGAGAGTGCTTCAAGACCACCGACCGCATCATGGTGAAGTATGTGGGCAAGCACATCGACGGCTCGGAGTTTGACGCTCAGAAGGAGAACGCTGTGTCGATGTCGCCCATGGGCGTGGTTCCCGGATTCAAGGAGGGTCTTCTCATGATGAAGCCGGGCGCTAAGTACACACTCTACATTCCCGGCGACCTCGCCTACGGCGTGGAAGGCCGCATGCCTTCGATTGAGGCCAACGAGACACTCATCTTCGAGGTGGAGACAGTGGGCGTAGAGGCACCAGCCAAGAAGTAACAAGGCAACACTACCACATTATTAATTATTCATATTTTTTATCATGGCGGGGAGGCTGCGACAGCCCTACCCGCCATTTTCTTTTTGGGCAACTGCCCACAATTGTGACAATCTGCGCAAAAAATCCATAAAATTTCGGTCTTGAGCTACAATTTGTTGCTTTTTTGCGAGGTTTTCTTAAAAAAATGCTATAAATTTGCATTGCGGAACGAAAAAATACTTCATCGTATGGAAAAGATTGACAATCTCGATAAGAAAATCCTTGAAATCATTATGCGCAACGCCCGCATTCCCTCGAAGGACGTGGCCCTTGAGTGTGGCGTGTCGCGTGCTGCCATTCACCAGCGCATTCAGCGCATGATCGACATGAACGTTATCACAGGCTCCGGCTACCGGGTGAACCCTAAGGTGCTCGGCTATGCCACCTGCACCTATATAGGCGTGAAGCTTGAGCGCGGCTCTATGTATCGCAACGTGGTGCCTGAGCTTGAGAAAATACAGGAGGTGGTGGAATGTCACTTCACCACCGGCCCCTACACTATGCTCATTAAGCTCTATGCCCGCGACAATCAGCACCTCATGGAGCTGCTCAACGACAAGATTCAGCATATCCCCGGTGTCACTGCCACCGAGACGCTTATCTCGCTTGAGCAGAGCATGAACCGCGAGATTCCTATCCACTACGAGGAAAACCTTTGTTAGTTAGGAGTTATTAGTGAGGAGTGAGGAGTTATTAGTGGGGAGGGGAGATTGCGAATAATAGATTTTTCTCATAATGTTTTTTGCAAGAGCCGAGGCGTGAGTCCCGGCTCTTTATGTGTGTAGGGTGGGGTGTGGCATTTACGATTGTAAACGAGCTTTAGGGTGTCGATAACTTTTTTATCATTTTTTTGAAAAAAAGTGATTTAGGTTTGTAAATTATTGGAGAATAATAGCTAACTTTACGCTCGTTTTCGGGCATGTGCGTTTTAGTCGCCTAAGGAGTGTGGGTATAGGGCATCTCTGGCTCTGTGAGTCCTTGCTGCCGCCGGTGGCCCCGGAACACGATGGTGTGGAAACAAATTGGTTATCAATCGCTATATTCTCTAAACTTCACATTATGAGCGAATCAGTGTATCACATTCCGGCCTTGCTCGGCGAGTGTATCGAGGGGCTTCGCATCAGGCCCGATGGGACCTACGTCGATGTGACTTTCGGCGGAGGTGGTCACTCTCGAGCCATCATCGAGGCTCTGGGGTCGCAGGGTCATCTCTACAGCTTCGACCAGGACCTTGATGCCTATGCCAACCGCATCGACGACCCGCGCTTCACTTTCGTGCACAGCAACTTCTCATTCCTGTGCAATTTCATGCGGTTTCACGGCGTGACGGGGGTGGATGGCATAATTGCCGACCTGGGCGTGTCGTTCCACCACTTCGATGAGGGAGAGCGGGGGTTCTCTTTCCGTGCCGATGGCCGCTTAGATATGCGCATGAACCGCGACGCGCACCGCGACGCCGCGTGGGTTGTGGCCAACTACACCGAGGAGCAACTCGCCGACGTGCTCTATCTCTATGGCGAGTTGCGCCAGGCCCGCCGCATGGCAGCGGCCATAGTGAAGGCCCGCGGCAACGAGCCCATAGTGTCGACCGCGCAGCTGGTGGACGTGGTGAAGCCGTTCATCGCTCCCAAGGCCGAGAAGAAGGAGCTGGCACAGGTGTTCCAGGCGCTGCGCATCGAGGTCAACGATGAGATCTCCACCCTCAAGAAGCTCCTGCAAAGCTCCCTCAAGGTGCTGCGCCCCGGCGGCCGCCTCGTGGTGCTCACCTACCACTCACTCGAGGACCGCTTGGTGAAGAACTTCATCAAGACGGGCAACATGGAGGGGAAGGTGGAAAAGGACTTCTACGGCCGCGTGAACGCCCCGCTGCGCGCCGTGAACAACAAGGTGATCGTGGCTTCGGCCGAGGAGGTGGAGCGCAATCCACGCTCACGCAGCGCCAAGCTGCGCATCGCCGAGCTGCGCGATGGCCAATCCCACTGACACACCATGCGCGTGTGGTTATTATTCACGAATAACATACTCACATATTTCCCCATATCAATAATTTCATGGCTGAGAAAAAAATAAATAAAAAGTCGTTTTTAGCCTGGCTGAAGTCGAAGGTTATCTATGGCCAGGTTGTGCCTATTTCCTTCGTGAGCCGCTACTCTAGCGTGCTTATCCTGGTGCTCCTCCTTGCCATTGGCTACATCTCAAATAAGTTTATGTGCCAGCTCGACATGGCCGAGATTCGCAGCCTCAAGCAAGAGCTTGCCCGCGTGAAGACCGACTATGTGAACGCCAGCGCGGCCTATTACTCACGCATTCGTGAAACTGAGATGATACATCTTGCCGACTCCATGGGACTCGGCCTGAAGTCGCCCGATTGTCCTCCCTATAAACTCACGTCGAAATGAAGAAGCGCCGCAACCGCGACCACATCATGGGCCGCTACATACTCATCATGCTTGGCATCGTGGCGGTGGCGGTGGCGGTGGGGCTGCGCCTCTTCTCCACCACGGTGATTCATGCCGAGGCGTGGGAGGCCAAGGCTGAGTCGCTCAACCGCACCCGCCTCGTGGAGCCTGAGCGTGGCAAAATCCTGGCCGACGACCGCACCGTGCTCGCCGCCAACGTGAATTTCTACACCCCGCGCCTCGACCTGCGCTCGGAGGGCATAAAGAAGGACACACTCATGCGCTATCTCAAGCCCCTTGCCGACAGCCTCGCCGTGCTCTCGCCCTACCGCTCGGCCAAGGAGTGGGCCGACCTTATCGCCGAGACCTACAACCACCGCTTCACCAAGCGCGGCACCCGCAGCTTCCCCATAGGCAACAAGCTCACCTACAGCCAGCTGCAGCGCATGAAGAAGTTCCCATTCATCAACCTGGGCCGCGGGAAGAGCGGATTCTACTATGAGGAGCAGCCACGCCGCTGCTACCCCTATGGCCGCATGGCCGGCCGCAGCATAGGCAAGCTCACCTACGACACCGTGAAAGGGCGCGTGGCCGGCAACTACGGCCTGGAGCGGGCTCTCGACGACATGCTCTATGGCATCCCGGGCGAGGCAAGCAGCACCCAGTTTGCCAATTCCATAGGCCTGTGGGAGCACAAGCCCGCCGTGAAGGGCTACGACGTGCTCACCACCATCAATGTCGCCCTCCAGGAGATAGTGGAGCAGGAGCTTATCACTGTGTGCCGAGCCACCGAGGCCGACTGGGGCACAGCGGTGCTCATGGAGGTGGCCACAGGCGAGATAAAGGCCATAAGCAACCTCAAGTATTACCCCAATATCAACGACTACGCCGAGGGCGAGAACCGCGCCGTGTGGGGCTTCGAGCCGGGCTCGGTGATGAAGCCCATCTCGATGATGGTGGCCCTTGAGGACGGCATAGTGAGCAACCTCGACGCCACAATCGCCACCGGCCACAGCTTCGCCTATGCCCACGCACGCCCCATCACCGACAGCCACGGAATGGCCTCGATGCGCATTCGCGACGTGATAGCCTACTCCTCCAATATAGGCATGGCCAAGATTATCCTGCGCAAATATGAGAGCCAGCCGGGAATGTTCCACCACCGCCTGCGCACCATGGGATTCTTCGACCCCCTCAACGTGGGCATCTCGGGCGAGACCATTCCCGTGGTCGACAGCGTGGGCAACAAGAACTGGGACCGCGTGAAGCTCTCGCGCATGGCCTATGGCTACTCCACCCACATACCGCCACTGTGCACCCTCACCATCTACAATGCCATTGCCAATGGCGGCCGCTATGTGCGCCCGCGCCTCGTGCAGCGCTTCATGCGCGAGGGCGAGCCCGACTCCATCGTGCCACTGAGCTACATACGCGACCAGGTGTGCACGCCGGGCAATGCCCGCAAGCTCGCCGAGATGCTGCGCAACGTGGTGGAATATGGCACCGGAAAGAGCCTCAACAACGACCGCGTGGCCATAGCCGGCAAGACGGGCACCTGCTATGTGAACGTGGCGGGCAGCGGCTACTCGGCAAAGAAGCGCCTCTCCTTCTGCGGCTTCTTCCCCTACGACAACCCGCGCTACTCGTGCATAGTGGTGATGGAGGGCGCAAACTGCGGCGCAGCACGCAGCAGCGGCACGGTGCTGAAGAACATCGCGCTGAAGCTCTACTCACTTGGCCTGCTCAACAACAGCTCCGACTTCCGCCTCAATGCCTCCGAGCACCCCTCGCAGCCCACGTTCTTCGCCTCGGCGGGCTCAATGAGCGACATAGCGGGCAAGACCGGAATCTCAAGCCGCCGCCAGTTTCGTGCACCGCGCAGCACTGCCGCCGGCGAGGTGCCCGAGGTGCTGGGAATGGGCGCGCGCGAGGCCATCTCGCGGCTCGAGCGGCTGGGGCTGCGCGTGAAGATGAGCGGCTACGGCTATGTGGCACGGCAGAGCATCAGCCCCGGCACAAAGGTGGAGCGCGGCACGCTTGTGGAGCTCACGCTGCGCGAATAGCAGCCCCGACAATGCTAAATTACGGCTACACCTGCTAATAATTGGGCATTTATGCTGCAAATTTGGGAATCGTTGAGTAATTTTGCACTCTGAAATTCACCGGTGGCCCCGGGCTGCCGCTAAATTGAATGATTATAGCTTGGTTTTTATCGAAAAAGAAATAATGGAAAAGAATCTTCTTAATCTTATCTCGAGCATTGAGGCAAAGCAAGTGGTGGGCGAGGCCGACCGCCAGGTGACCGATGTGGTGTGCGACTCGCGTGCCGCCTCGGCGGGCTGCCTCTTTGTGGCTGTGCGCGGTGTGGCCGTCGATGCCCATAAGTTTATCCCGCAGGTTGCCCGGGCCGGCGCGGCTGCCGTGGTGTGTGAGGAGCTGCCGGCCGAGTGCAGCGACTCGGTGTGCTACATCGTGGTGCCCGACTCCACCATTGCGCTGGCACATCTCGCATCGGAGTGGTGGGGCCGCCCCTCGGAGAAACTCACCCTCGTGGGCGTGACCGGGACCAATGGCAAGACCACAACCGCCACCCTGCTCTATGAAATGGCACAGCTGCTCGGTCACAAGGCCGGACTGCTCTCCACCGTGCGCAACATCGTGGACCGCCGCGTGATTCCCGCCGTGCAGACAACCCCCGACCACCTCACCCTCAACCGCCTCCTGCACGAAATGGTGGAGGCTGGCTGTGAATATGCCTTCATGGAGGTGAGCTCACACGCCTGCGTGCAGCACCGCATCGACGGCCTGCACTTTGGCGGCGCCATCTTCTCCAATCTCACACGCGACCATCTCGACTTCCACAAGACGGTGGACAACTACATACGCGCCAAGAAGATGTTCTTCGACGCTCTCCCGGCTTCGGCTTTCGCCCTGGTGAATGCCGACGACAAGTGCGGCATGGTGATGCTCCAGAACACAGCCGCCCACAAGCGCACCTACTCGCTGCGCACCATGGCCGACTTCCGCTGCCGCATTATCGAGAGCCGCCTCAATGGCACCCTGCTCGCGCTCAACGACCGCGAGGTGGAGGTGCTGTTCACCGGCCGCTTCAATGCCTACAACCTCACCGCCGTGTATGGCGCGGCTATCCTGCTGGGCTTCCCGCCCGAGGAGGTGCTGGTGAAGATGAGCATGCTCGTGCCTGTGGCCGGCCGCTTCCAGACGTTCCTCTCGCCGCGCGGCTACACTGCCATAGTGGATTATGCCCACACCCCCGACGCACTGGTGAATGTGCTTGGCTCAATTCGCGAGGTGATAGGCAACTCGGGTAAGATAATCACCGTGGTGGGAGCGGGTGGAAACCGCGACAAGGGCAAGCGTCCCATCATGGCACGCGAAGCCGCCCTGCGCTCCGACCGCCTCATCCTCACCAGCGACAACCCCCGCTTTGAGAACCCCGAGGACATCCTCCGCGACATGGCCGAGGGACTCGATGAGGAGGCACGCCGCCGCACCCTCAAGATTACCGACCGCAAAGAAGCCATTCGCGCCGCCACACAGTTTGCCGAGAAAGGCGACGTGGTGCTCATTGCCGGCAAGGGACATGAGGACTACCAGGAAGTGTGTGGCGTGAAGCACCACTTTGACGATACCGAGATAGTAAAAGAAATTTTCAATGAAGAGAGGGGATAGGAAATAGGTTTGGCTTAACTCCTCACTCCTCACTCCTCACTAAAAAAACTCCTCACTAAAAACGAAGGATTATGCTATACTATCTGTTTAATTACTTAGGGCAATTCGACCTGCCGGGAGCGCGACTCATGAACTACATCACATTCCGCTCGGGCGTGGCGCTGATGCTGTCGCTTTTCATCGCCACCGTGATTGGCCGAAAGATAATCGACCGCCTGCAGCTCATGCAGGTGGGTGAGATTGTGCGCAACCTGGGCCTCGAGGGTCAGATGAGCAAGAAAGGCACTCCCACGATGGGCGGTGTGATTATCATCATCTCCATTCTCATTCCCTGCCTCTTGCTCGGCGTGCTGCACAACATCTACATGATTCTCATGATTGTGGCCACGCTGTGGCTCGGCACCCTGGGCTTTGCCGACGACTACATCAAGGTGGCTCACCACGACAAGGAGGGACTGAAGGGAAAATTCAAGATTGTGGGGCAGGTGGGCCTGGGCCTTATCGTGGGTCTCACCATGTATCTGAGTCCGGCAATAGTGATGAATGAGAATGTGGAGATAGAGAACCGCACCAGCCACGAGGTTACGGTGATTCACAAGAGCCAGCCGGTGAAGGCTCCGCAAACCACCATCCCATTTGTGAAGAACAACAACTTCGACTACACCTCGCTCACCCGCTGGATGGGCGACAACGCCGCCACCGGCGGCTGGATTGTGTTTATCCTCGTCACCATCTTTGTGGTGGCGGCAGTGAGCAACGGCGCCAACCTCACCGACGGCCTCGACGGCCTCGCCACCGGCACCTCGGCGATTATCGGGGTGGCACTGGCGATAATGTGCTACCTTGGCAGCCACATAGTGTATTCGAGCTACCTCAACATCATGTATATTCCCGGCAGTGAGGAGCTTGTGGTGTTTGCCGCCGCGTTCATCGGTGCGCTCATCGGCTTCCTGTGGTATAACAGCTACCCGGCGCAGGTGTTCATGGGCGACACTGGCAGCCTCACCATAGGCGGCATCATAGCGGTGTTTGCCATCCTCATTCGCAAGGAGCTTCTCATACCCATTCTGTGTGCCATCTTCCTGGTGGAGAACCTCTCGGTGATGCTCCAGGTGGGCTACTTCAAGTATACCAAGCGCCGCACCGGCAAGGGCCGGCGCATCTTCAAGATGACTCCGCTGCACCACCACTTCCAGGTGCAGGGCAACTCGGGTATCGACGCAGTCATTCAGCGTCCGCTCAGGGCCATTCCTGAGTCGAAGATAGTGATGCGCTTCTTCATTGTGGCAATCTTCCTTGCCGCAATCACATTCGTGACACTAAAGATCAGATAAAGACAACAAGCGATAAAAATAAAAAAAGCAACAATGGAACAGA
>CAMGFF010000064.1 GCA_946055125.1 uncultured Prevotellaceae bacterium
TCATTTTTTAGAAGTTTAGATATACTATTTTATGGCACTTCAATGTGGTATCGTAGGATTGCCCAATGTGGGCAAATCCACGCTGTTCAACTGTCTGTCGAATGCTAAGGCGCAATCGGCCAATTTCCCTTTCTGCACCATCGAGCCTAATGTGGGCGTTATCACCGTGCCCGATGAGCGCCTCAACAAGCTCGCCGAGCTGGTTCACCCTCAGAAAATCGTGCCCACCACGGTGGAGATTGTGGATATTGCCGGACTGGTGAAGGGCGCGTCGAAGGGCGAGGGCCTGGGCAATAAGTTCCTTGCCAACATTCGCGAGACCGATGCCATAATCCATGTGCTGCGCTGCTTCGACGACGGCAACATCACCCACGTCGACGGCTCTATCGACCCTGTGCGCGACAAGGAGATTATCGACTATGAGCTCCAGATAAAGGACCTTGAGACCGTGGAGAGCCGAATCACGCGCGTGCAGAAGCAGGCCACCACCGGCGGCGACAAGGCCGCAAAGCTACAGCTTGAGGTGCTGCTGCGCTTCAAGGAGGCCCTGGAGCAGGGCAAGGCTGCACGCACAGTGACCTTCGACTCCAAGGACGAGCTGCGTGCCGCCCACGACCTCTTCCTGCTCACCAACAAGCCGGTGCTCTATGTGTGCAACGTCGACGACGACAGCGCCGTGAAGGGCAACAAATACGTCGACATGGTGCGCGAGGCCGTGAAGGACGAGGGTGCCGAGATACTCATTGTGGCTGCCAAGACCGAGAGCGAGATTGCCGAATTCGACACCTACGAGGAGCGCCAGATGTTCCTCAATGAGATAGGCCTTGAGGAGAGTGGCGTGAACCGCCTTATCCGTGCCGCCTACCGTCTGCTCAACCTCGAGACATTCCTCACCGCCGGCCCACAGGAGGTGCGTGCCTGGACCTACCGCCGTGGCAGCAAGGCTCCGCAGTGTGCCGGGGTGATACACAGCGACTTTGAGAAAGGCTTCATTCGCGCCGAGGTAATCAAATACGACGACTACATCAACTATGGCAGCGAGGCCGCAGTGAAAGAGGCCGGAAAGATGAACGTGGAGGGCAAGGAATATGTGGTGCAGGATGGCGACATCATGCACTTCCGCTTCAACGTGTAATCACCCCCCACGCGCGCATTGTCGCCCCCATGAAGAAGATTCGGGCGGGGCGCATAATCGCGTTAATCCATCGCACGCTATCGCTTCGTTTATTGTTACCCCACACGGACCCGTGTCCTCAAGGCACAGCCGTGTGGGGCTAAACGTATTACGACATCCACCGGCCTATTCCGGATGCTCACACATGGGCAGGGCAAAAAAATAAATCCGGCTACACATCACGCGCCACCGGATTCCTTAACCTATGATTCACTTATTTGTTGTTGCTTATATCTGTTTTAATATGTCTGCAATCAAAATATGTAAAGTTTTGTGTGGTTATATACTTGCCTTGTTGATTCTTCATTTATCATAGAGAGTATTAAACATTCGTGTTTGTGTTGAATAAATGAAGTGTATTTAATGAATGGGATGATATTCCACAAAAGCCTCAATGGCCTCATAGGCAGCCAGTCCCAGCCCCTTGTAGAGCTCGGCAGTGGCGCGGTTTCGGTCTTCGGCACGCTGCCAGAAGAGGCGGTCGTCGTTGCCCAGGAATGGGGCGTTCTCCATTTGCGACTGGTGCTTGAGGATTGAGTTGCGCTTGAAGCGGAGTTCCTCGGGGCTGATAGGCACGGCCATCTCGATGTGGTCGATTTCCCACTCGGCCCATGCGCCACGGTACATCCAAATGCGGCATTCGCTCATCCAAGGCTCGTCGAGCAATTCATCGACGGCGGCGAGCACGGCATCGGTGCACACGCGGTGAGTTCCGTGCGGGTCGGCGAGGTCGCCGGCCACAAATATCTGGTGGGGCTTCACGTCGGCGATAAGTTTCTTCACTATATCCACGTCGCGGCGGCCCAGGTCGCCTTTCTTGATTGTGCCCGTCTCATAGAATGGCAGCTCGCAGAAGTGAATGTTCTCGGGCTTCACGCCTATGTAGTAGCAGGCAGTGGTTGCCTCACACTGGCGAATTTTGCCCTTGAGGTAGCGCACTGCCTCAATGTCGATGTCGCCGGGGTGCTTCTGGTTGATGAATCCGTGAATCTCGTGGCTCAGGCGGCGGTATTCCTCGGAGTTGATGCCGAAGCGGTCGCCAATGCGGTCCATGAGCATCACATATCGCATCATGTCCTCATCGCCCACGGCGATGTTGCCCGAGGTCTCATAGGCCACGTGCACGTCGTGGTGCTGGTCCACGAGGCGCTTCAGCGTGCCGCCCATCGAGATTACGTCGTCGTCGGGGTGCGGGCTGAACACAATCACGCGCTTGGGATAGGGGTTGGCGCGCTCGGGGCGGTTGGAGTCGTCGGCATTAGGCTTGCCGCCGGGCCAGCCGGTGATAGTGTGCTGCAGGTCGTTGAAGATGCGAATGTTCACGTTATATGCCGAGCCATAGAGGGCGAGAAGCTCGCTGAGTCCGTGGTCGTTGTAGTCCTTGTTGGTGAGCTTGAGGATTGGCTTGCCGGTCTGCTCGCAGAGCCACACGATAGCGCGGCGAATGAGCTTGTCGGTCCACTCACACGAGGTCACCTTCCAGGGGTGGCTTATTCGGGTGAGCCGCTCGGCGGCGGGCAGGTCGATGTTCATGCTCACATGGCGGTGCAGCTGTAGGAATGAGGCCGGAGTCTGGTCGTTGATTTTGCCCTCCACGGCGTTGAGCACCATTGCAGAGTTGTTCTCGCCCCAGGCCACGCACACCACCTGCTTTGCGGCGAGGATATTTGAGATGCCCAGCGTCACCGCAGTGGTGGGCACGGCGTCGCAGTGATACGACGAGGCAATCATCTGCCTGTTCTCAGGGCTGAGGAGCATGAGGCGGCACGAGGAGCTGGCATTGGAGCCTTGCTCATTGAAGGCCAGGGTGCCGAGCTTGCCCAGCTCGCAAATGAGCAGGTCGATGCCTCCCGCGGCCTCAATCTCGGCCTCATAGTCCTTGCAATACTGGTGTATGTCCTCAAAGTTGTCCTTGTCGCCAAAGGTGTGTATGTTGCCGGCAGCCACGTTCACCTTGTCGAGCAATACGCTCTTGAGGCGTGCTATGGTGCTTGGCGACTGCTCGGCGTTGATGGGGAAGAAGTCGCCAAGGTTAAATACCACCACGTTCTCAAAGTCAACGAGGCCTTTCTTGTAGAGGTCGACCAGCTCGGCATACACGCGCAGCGTGTTGTCGCCGGCACCCAGGCCCAGTGTGCACTGTCCTTTCAGCGCCACGGCTTTCTTTATGGCCTGAGCTATGCCTTGAGCCACCTCGACTGCTCCCTCCACACTCGACTCATAGATGCGGGTGTAGATTTTCTCGTTGCGCGACAATGAAGCGTGTTCTATCTCACTCGAAGGAGCATAGTAGCGCTTGGGTATTCTCACCAGTTTTATTTGGCTGCTTAGATTAGTTTTCATCGTAGTTAATAATTTTTGCTGCAAACGGACAACTTTTATTTATATTAAAAAATTTAATTAACACTAATTATGATTTAATAATATAAATTTCAAAAGCTGCCATTCTCTTTCTTTTTCAGCTACAAAGATAAGAAAGATTTTTCAATAGCATGTGCATAAAGCTCATTATTTTTTCGTGTTTTTTACATCGAGTGCCGCGCCTCCTTGCCGAAAAGGCTCAAAAAAGCGTAATTTTCTGCACCTCACGCCCACTCGGCACATTTTTAGGTGGGCCACACACTGCGTGTGTCGTGAAAAATTCCTATCTTTGCGGCAGCATGGGCGATGAGCCAGGGCTTCCTCCCATGCCAACCATTAAATGAAGACTATTACACACTCTAAAAAAACACCAAGACTACTGCTATGACTGAACGAATCGTTTTTGCGCTGTGCGCCCTGTGCTGCTCGATGTGGACGCTCGCCGCCGATGTGCAGGCAGTGTGGCCCAAGGGCAAGATGCCCCACAGGCAGGACCACCAGATTGCCGCAATGCTCGATGCGGCACGCGACCCTAAATTTAATGCCGACAAGCACCGCGTGGCCTACATTGAGTGGATGCCGGCACCCGAGAAAAGCACCCGCACCGGAGCCTGCATGATTCTCATCTCGGGCGGCGCCTATGAGAGCTGCTGCGACATGAGCCTCATCAAGCTGTGGAACGAGAGGCTCACCGCCGAGGGCATTCAGTGCGTGAACTTCGTGTACCGCACTCCGCGACCCGTGGGGCTGCCCATCTACCAGACGGCGTGGGAGGATGCCCAGCGTGCCGTGAGGCTGGTGCGCAGCGAGGCCCGCAAGCGCGGCTTCGACCCCGAGAAGATTGGCACCATATCGATGTCGGCCGGCTCGCACCTCGCGCTGCTGCTTGCAACCAGCTCCATGACACGCGCCTATGAGCCCGTCGACGCGCTCGACAGCATTCCCTGCCACATCAACTGGGCCATTGTGAACGCCCCGGCCTATGTAACCACCGACGGCTCGCAGGGTACTCCCTCCACGCGCCAGGGCTACGGAGCCGACGTGAAGCTCTCGGGCATATTCCACTTCGACGCACGCACCTGCCCCATGTCGCTCCACCATGGCGGCCTCGACGAATACTCACCCAATGGCTCCACCCTCATCTACCGCGAGCTGCGCCGCCGCGGCATTCCCGCCGAGCTGCACCTCTACCCCAACCTGGGGCACGGAGCCTTCGGCCTCGACCGCGCCGTGGAATTCATGAACCAAATGCAATTCTACCGCCCCCTCCAGCCCGAGGTGAGCCTCATGAGCCGCTTCGAGAGCGACTCGGCACGCCGCGAGGTGCTGCGCCAGCCGGTGTGGCCCGAGGGAAAGATGCCCTGCGCTCAGGCTCACCAGTGCGAGCCATACATTGAGTGGCACTTCCCCAAGACACTGAAGACCAAGGCCATACAGATAATATACAGTGGCGGCGCCTACAACGTCAACGACCCCAATAGCTTTGAGGTGGCCCCGGCCCGACGCTACCTCAACGACCTGGGCATGACCGTGGTGACGATGCGCTACCGCACCCCCCGCCCACACGACCTCGCCAAGCACACCACGGCATGGCAAGACGTGCAACGCGCCATTCGCTTAGTGCGCACTCAGGCCGTGAAATTCGGGCTCGACGGCAACCGCATCGGCATCATGGGCAGCTCGGCCGGCGGCCACCTCACGCTCATGGGCGTGACCTCGTCGAAGCACCAGGCTTACCTCCCCATCGATGAAATCGACCGCACTCCCTGCAACGTGCAGTGGGGTATCGGCATCTATCCCGCCTACACCCTCACCGACGGCGCCGACGGTGAGAACTCCGGCCACGGCAATGCCGACGACGCCACCCTCGTGCCCGACTTCTCATTCGACCTCGCCACAGCACCCATGCTCTTCATTCATGGCGACGCCGACGGCTATGCCGCAATGGGCTCGGTGAAGACGTGGGAGAAGATGCGCAGCATGGGCCTGCAGAGCGAGCTGCACACCCTCGCACTGCGCCACCACTGCTTCCAGAACTCGGCCTCGCCCGGCACCGGCAGCTACACTTGGCTCGACCGCATCGCCGAGTTCCTGCGCTCACAGCACCAGCTGTAGCCACGCAAGCCACCGGAGGCGGCTGCTCATATTTTACCGCGCAACTTGCTTTATTGCACGGAATGTGCTATATTTGCACAGCACTACCCACAACAGGCAGGCGCATTGTCATTACAACATGAAAACTAACTGATAAAAACAACCAAAAAGCTATGAACATCAAGACGTCAATCCTTTCAATTAGCGGCCTGCTGGCAGCCATCACTGCCGGCGCGGCCAACGACTGGGAGAACCCGGCGGTGTTTGCCGTGGGCAATGAGCCCACACGCGCCACTGCCTATGTGTATGCCGACCGCGACGCGGCCATCGCCAACGTGCGCGAGAAGTCGGAGTGGTTTAAGGACCTATCGGGCAAATGGAAATTCCGCTGGAGCCCCACCCCCGACGGCGCTCCACGGGGCTTCGAGGCCGTGAGCTACGACGACCACGCCTGGGGCACCATGCCTGTGCCGGGCAACTGGGAGCTCAACGGCTTCGGCAAGCCCATCTACACCAATGTGGTGTTCCCCTTCCCCGCCAATCCGCCCTACATTCCCCACGACGACAACCCCACCGGCTGCTACCGCACCACCTTCAGCCTGCCCAAGGCCATGGAAGGCCGCCGCGTGTACCTGCACTTCGAGTCAGGACTGGCCGGAATGTATGTGTGGGTGAATGGAGAGAAAGTGGGCTACGGACAAATGTCGAAGAGCCCCACCGAGTGGGATATCACCAAATATGTGAAGCCCGGCGACAACCTCCTGGCCGTTAAGGGCTTCCGCTGGACCGACGGCAGCTACCTCGAGGACCAGGACTTCTGGCGCCTCTCGGGCTTCGACCGTGGCGTGTATCTCTACAGCACCGCCAACCAGAGCATTCGCGACGCATATATCATCGCCGGACTCGACAAGAACTACGACCGCGGCACTTTCAACGCCACTTTCACACTGCGTAACCACGACACCAAGGCCGCTCCCGCCAAGCTCAAGGTGGAGCTGCTCGACGCTGCCGGAAACACGGTGATGACAACCACCAAGGGCGTGAAAATCGCCGCCTCGGCAAGTACCGACGTGAAGATTGCCCGCAGCGGGCTGAAGGTGCTGCACTGGAGCGCCGAGACTCCCAACCTCTACACCGTGGTGGCCACACTGAGCGACGCCAAGGGAAAGCTCATCGAGGCAACAAGCTACAAGGTGGGCTTCCGCACCACCGAAATCAAGGATGGTGTGCTGCTGGTGAATGGAAAGTATGTGCTCATAAAGGGAGTGAACCTGCACGAGCACAACCCCAAGCTGGGCCATGCCCACGCCGCCGACTACCTCATGAAGGACTTCGAGCAGATGAAGCGTGCCAATGTGAACACCATCCGCACCTGCCACTATCCGCAATCCACCTACTTCTATGAAATGTGCGACAAATATGGCTTCTATGTAATCGACGAGGCCAACATCGAGTCGCACGGCCTTGGCTACGGCCGTGAGAACGTGGCCTTCAACCCCGAGTGGGACGCAGCCCACATGGACCGCACCAAGCGCCTCGTGGAGCGCGACAAGAACCACGCCTGCGTCATAGTGTGGTCGCTCGGCAATGAGGCCAGCAACGGCGACGTGTTCCTGAAAACCTACAAGTGGGTGAAGGGCCGCGACAAGAGCCGCCCCGTGCAATATGAGCGTGCCGAGATGGGCGAGAACACCGACATTATCTGCCCCATGTACTGGCCCGTGGACCGCACCATAGAATACGCCAAGTCGAATCCCTCGCGCCCATTCATTCAGTGTGAGTACTCGCACGCCATGGGCAACAGCAGCGGAAACCTGCGCGAATACTGGGAGGCTATACGCGAATACCGCCCGCTGCAGGGCGGCTGCATCTGGGACTGGGTGGACCAGGGAATCCTCACCCATGACGAGAACGGCAAGCCCTATTATGCCTATGGCGGCGACTTCGGCGCTGCCCACCTGCAGAACGATGAGAACTTCTGCATCAACGGCCTCGTGCTCCCCGACCGCACTCCCTCGCCACAGATTCCTGAGGTGAAGAAGGCCTACCAGAATGTACACTTCCGCGCCATCGACCTCGCCAAGGGCATAATTGAGGTGCGTAACGAGAACTGCTTCACCGACCTCTCGCAATACACCTTTGAGTGGCAAGTGCTCTCCAATGGCTCGGTGGCCGCCAGTGGCAACTTCGGCGTGAACGTGGGCCCGCAGGACAAGAAGCAGGTGACTCTCGACCTGCCCAAAATAAAGGTTGCCGAGGGCACCGAGCTCATGCTCAACCTCGCCGCCAAGGCACGCACCGCCACCAAGTTCTACCCCGAGGGATATGTGCTGGCCCACGAGCAGATGCCGCTCGGCGGCTCGTTCTTCGCCACCAGGCGTGCCCCGGCCGGTAAGCTCGAAGTGGTGAAGGCCGACGACAAGGCTGTGGTGTGCAAGGCCGGCGACATCGAGGTGAAGGTCGATGTCTGGACCTCGCTCTCAATCAAGAAGGGCGACCGCTGGATTCTTGAGCGCACTCAGCCCAACTTCTGGCGCGGCACCATCGACAACGACTATGGCAACGGCTCCCACCTCACCCAGGCCGTGTGGCGCTGCGCCGGAGCCAACGCTCAGGTGCGCCGCCTCGAGCACATAGTGCTCAACAGCGGCGAGGTGGAGGTGAAACTCGTGAAGTGGCTCGGCGACGTGCAGAGCGACTGGACCGAGACCTACCTCATTCACCTCGACGGCTCGGTTGACGTGAACATCGACTTCGTGCCTCATCGCAACGACCTGCCCGAGATGATGCGACTTGGCGTGGCTATGACCACCGCCGACGGCATGGAGAAGCTCTCCTACTACGCCCGCGGCCCCGAGGAGAACTACATCGACCGCTGCGCCGGAACTCCCCTCGGCCTCTACCACTCCACCGTGACCGAGCAGTATCACCCCTACGTGCGTCCGCAGGCCTGCGGCAACCACACCGACATGCGCTTTGTGAAGGTGCACGACGCCGGAGCAAGCCTCAAGGTGACTGCCACCGAGGTGCCCCTGCAATTCACCGCCCTCCACTTCAACGACGCACAGCTTGAGGCCGGCCTCACCAAGGCACAGCGCCACACCAGCGACCTCACGCCGCTCAAGAAGACCATCCTCACCATCGACCTGCTCCAGAAGGGAATAGGCGGCACCGACTCGTGGCACGCCCACCCGCTCGACAAATACCGCTACGCCGCCAAGCAGCAAAGCTTCGGCTTCACCGTGGCAGTGAAGTGACGCCACCGCACTGACAAAGAGCGGGGCTGCGCCGGTGAGATATTCCGGCACAGCCCCGCTTGTTGATTCAGGCTGAGAGATTAGAGCAGCGAATTGGGGTCGAGGTTCTTGGCCTCAATGTCCTTGAAGTAGCGGTAGGTGCTCACCTTCAGCTCCATGGCAGCATCCTCATCGGCCACGATGATGGCCTTGCGGTGGAGCTGCAGGGCGCTGATGGTCCACATTTGCGACACTGCGCCTTCCACGCCGTGCTGCAAGGCGCGAGCCTTGTTGTAGCCATTCACAATGAGCATCACGCTGCGGGCGTTCATAATAGTGCCCACGCCCACGGTGAGAGCCGTCTTGGGCACCTTGTTCACGTCGTGGTCGAAGAAGCGCGAGTTGGCGATAATGGTGTCCTGAGTGAGCGTCTTCTGGCGGGTGAGCGAAGTGAGCGACGAGCCGGGCTCATTGAAAGCGATGTGACCGTCGGGACCCACGCCACCCATGAAGAGGTCGATGCCGCCATAGGAAGCGATGCGGGCCTCATAATCGGCGCACTCCTTCTCCAGGTCCTCGGCGTTGCCATTGAGTATGTTCACATTCTCGGGCTTGATGTCGATGTGGCCGAAGAAGTTGTTCCACATGAAAGAGTGGTAGCTCTCGGGGTGGCTCTCGGGCAGACCGCAGTATTCGTCCATATTGAAAGTGACAACGTTCTTGAACGACACCTTTCCGGCCTTGTTGAGCTCAATAAGGTGGCGGTACATACCCAGGGGAGAACGTCCGGGGGGGCATCCGAGCACGAAAGGCGTTTCAGGCGTAGGGGTGGCGGCGTGGATTCTGGAGGCCACAGGATTTGCAGCCCAGAGCGA
>CAMGFF010000065.1 GCA_946055125.1 uncultured Prevotellaceae bacterium
ACACTAAAAACGGAATTTACACATTATGAAATTATTAAAATATATTTCAGGAGCTTTCGTGGCTGCAACAGTGATGACAAGCTGTACCAACCTCGATGAAACGCTCTACGATCAGGTAGGTTCGCAGAACTACTACAATACCAAGCAGAATGTGATTGCTGCTACTTTCCGCCCCTTTGAGCATGCCTACTGGAGCATCCAGTCGCGCCATGTGCTCAATGAGCTCACTGCCGACCAGCTCATCACTCCCACTCGCGACGGCTGGTGGGACGATGGTGGCCGTTGGCGCCGCCTCCACTATCACACTTGGAACGTGGACGATGGCGGCGACGCTCAGACCGAGTGGAACGGCTGCTTCCAGGGCATCATGCAGTGCAACGTGGTGATTGAGGACCTTGAGAAACTCTCGCCCGAGCAATTCGGCTTCTCACAAGATGAGTTCAACAACCTCAAGGCTCAGTGCCGCGCCCTGCGTGCCTGGTTCTATATCCGTCTGCTCGACGCTTTCCGCAATGTGCCCCTTGCCGTGAGCTTCAACGACATCTCGAAGAACTCCGAGGGACAGGTGGAGCCTAAGACGGTATTCGACTTCATCGAGAGCGAGCTCAAGGCTTCGATTGAGCTTCTTGCCCAGAAGAGCGCCCTTGGCGGCAACGGCACAATGCAGGGCCAGTGGACCAAGGCCGGTGCAGCTGCGCTGCTCGTTCGCCTCTACTTGAATGCCGAGGTGTATGTGGGCGAGGACCGCTACGACGACTGCGCTCGTTATGCTCAGGACATCATCAATGGCGTGTATGGCCCCTACCAGCTCGCCGAGACTTGGGACGCTCCCTTCGACTGGAACAATGAGCTCTGCGATGAGGTTATCTTCGCATTCCCCGGCTCGCAAGGCTACAGCTACTGGCACTATCAGGGCGACACCTACTGGTGGTCGGTTCCCGCCCGCGCCCGCTACTACCTCAAGGACTCGAAGGCCAAGGCCGGCGACCACAACACCAAGTATGCCGCTTCGCCGAGCTACGACCTCAATGGCCAGCTCTACACCTACGAGCTCGGTATGCCGGTGCAGAACTTCCGCAAATACGACGGCGACTACCGCATGAAGCTCTACAAGAACCTTGGCAACAGCAAGCGTGAGGGTATGTTCCTCTTCGGTTACCTCGAGTACACCGACGACAATGGCAACCACCTCAAGGTGCGTGCCCCTGAGCAGCCCTACGACCTCTACATTCGCGACGCTGTGGGCAAATTCCAGGGAATGGCCCCCGACCAGTGGCCCGACGACAAGAACAGCTCTCTGCCTAATGGCGACCACAACTCGGGATGGCACTTCGCCAAGTATCCTCTCTACACCGACGACGACCAGGGTCAAATGGAATCAGACTACTGCGAGATTCGCCTTGCCGAGGTTATCTACTCGCTCGCCGAGTGCAAGATGCGCAAGGGCGACACAGCTGGCGCTGCAAAGCTGCTCAACACCGTGCGCAAGCGCAACTATCCCGAGGCTAATCTCACCGACAACCTCTATGCTCCCGATGGACGTGCTCGCTTCGACGAGAAGGAGATGCTTGCTGAGTGGGGACGCGAGTTCTTCGCCGAGAGCCGCCGCCGCATCGACCTTATCCGCTTTGGCAAGTTCTCGAGCGGTACGTGGTGGGACAAGACTCCCGATGCCGACAAGCACACCGAGATTTTCCCCATTATGCGCGACATTCTCAATGCCAACCATGCGCTTGTGCAGAACGATGGCTACAACAAGTAATTCATTATCCAAAAAGTAATTAATTATCACTGATTACACATTATGAAATCAATTTCTAAAATATTCGGCTTGGCCGCGCTCTCACTCACTGCCGCGCTCACAAGCTGCGAGGGCGAGAAGGACCTGATTATTATCGAGGAGGACCTTCCCATAAAGACCTCTACTCTCTATATGGTGGGCGACGCCACTCCCAATGGCTGGAGCATCGACTCTCCCACACCTCTAACTCCCTCTGAGGAGGATGCTCTGATTTTCACCTACGAGGGTAAGCTCTCTCGCGGTGAGATGAAGGTGTGCCTCACTCCTGGCAGCTGGGACGCTCCTTTCATTCGCCCCGCCGAGGCAGGGCGTGAGGTGTCGAAGGCCGGACTGCCCGCCGAGACTTTCGTGATGCACGCCGGCGACCCCGACTTGAAGTGGAAAATCGTTGATGAGGGTATCTACAAGCTCATCTTCAACCTGCGCAACTGGACTGCCGAGTTCCAGTATGTGAGCGACATTCCCAAGGAGCCCAAGACTCCTATCGAGACCGAGGCTCTCTACATGGTGGGCGATGCCACTCCCAATGGCTGGAATATCGACGCTCCCACTCAGCTCACAAAGGAGAGCCAGTATATCTTCTCATTCGAGGGCGACTTGAAGAAGGGTGAGATGAAGTGCTGCATGACCACCGGCAGCTTTGAGGTGGAGTTTATCCGCCCCACTGTCGACGGCGTGGAGATCAATCGCGACGGTGTGGCCGAGAGCGAGTTCACAAAGAGCACCGGCCCCGACAACAAGTGGCGTGTCACCGTGGCCGGCAAGTATAAGCTCACTTTCGACCTCCAGAACTGGACCATAGCAGCCCAGCTCCTTGAGGAGGCTCCCGAGGAGCCGCTGCCCGGCGAGAACGACCCTATCGAGGCCGAGATGGTGTATGCCATTGGCGATGCTCTTGCGAGCGGCTGGGGCCTTGACGCTGCACCGCTGCTCACCGTTGATGCCGCCAACAAGTACATCTACACAGGCGAGCTCACACTGAGCTATGGCGATGTCAAATTTGGCACCAAGAAGAATTTCGACGACCCCTATATTCACCCCGTGACTCCGGGCTGCTCTATCTCGAAAACCGGTGTGGCCGAGAGCGGCATCACATTCTATGCCGGCGACCCCGATGGAAAGTGGCGCGTGGACGATGAGGGTATCTATAAGGTCACTCTCGACCTTGAGAAACACACCATCGCCGTGGCATATCTTGGTGACAAACCCACCGAGGATTCCAATGCCCCTATCGCAACCGACGTGCTCTACATCGTGGGCGATGCCACTCCCACAGGCTGGAACATCGATGCTCCCACAGCACTCGTGAAGTCGGCCGACGACCCTTATGTGTTCACCTACGAGGGTCAGCTCACCGTGGGTGAATTCAAGGCTTGCCTCACCACAGGCAGCTTTGAAGCCAAGTTTATCCGTCCCGAGGTGGGAGGTACTGAGCTCGACCACAATGGACTCATCGCTACCAAGTTCCTCTATTATGCCGGCGACCCCGACAATAAGTGGAAAGTGACTGAGGCCGGCAAGTACAAGCTCACTTTCGACCTGAAGAACCGCACATTTGCAGCAACTTTCGTGGAATAATGTTTTTTTAATGGGTAACCGGAGGCGGCACCCGGTTGTAAGGTTGCGCCTCCGGTTTTTTCAGCTCAATCCGCGCAAAAAAAACTAAACCAAAAACAAGCATAATGAAAATTCTAAGTATCGACAAGATATTGCTCGCCACAGCCCTGCTCATTGGCGGCTGCTCGAGCAACAACGATGAGCCGGCTAAGCCCGGCACCGACGATGGCGGCGACGACAAGCCCACTACCACCGTGGAGGAGGCTCGCCGCGATGTGAAAGCTCCGCTCTACTGGAGCATCTATGAGTACTGTTTCCGCATCGAGAACGGCCAGGACACGCAGAACAAAATGGACTTCACCGAGGCCCAGTGGGACCAGATTATCGACTATGTGTCGAAGAACCTCCTTCCATATGGCTACGACATGCTCTGCACCGATGGCTTCATCTCTATGACCAGCGACAACTCCACGCCCTACATGACCGACTACGGAAGCATGAACCTGAAGAAGCTCGTGCAGAAGTGCAAGGCCAAGGGGCTGAAGCTGGGTGTTTATGACAACCCGCTGTGGATTCACTGCGGCGATGCCATGCCCGTGCCCGGCACCAATGTGAAGGTGGGCGACCTGCGCTACCGACAGGGCGACAAGGTGTGCAACGCCGGAACCGGCGACCTGTGGTTTGGCTGGATTGTCACTTCTCATGCCGGCGCTAAGGAGTATATCGACGGCTTCTTCAAGCACTACTCCGATTTGGGCGTAGATTTCATCCGCATGGACTTCCTGAGCTGGTATGAGGACGGCAACGACCGCGGCATGGGCAAGGTGGGGCGTGGCTATGGCCGCGACTGCTATGAGAAAGCCTTGCAATATATAGCCCAGGCCGCCAATAAGTATAAGGTGTTCACCTCGCTGGTGATGCCCCACTGCTTTAATGGCGCCGAGCTCGAGGCTAAATATGGCAATATGTTCCGCGTGGTGGCCGACACTCGCGACGGCACATGGAACCACTTCTCCAACAACAGCCGTGGCGTGGCCTACGGCACTTGGCCCAACTGCGACAATATGTGCGACGGCTTCATCTATTGGTCGAAGGTGTCGGGGCGCGGCAAGGTGATTCTCGACGGCGACTTCACCCGCCTCAACTCGTTCAGCGGCGACTCCGAGAAGCAGTCGGTTATCTCAATGCAGCTCATGGCCGGAGGCCCCATTGCCGTGGCCGACATGCCCGGCAGCATGGGCGACAACCTGCGCTTCTACCAGAATGAGGAAATGCTCGCCCTCAATAAGGACGGCTTCGCCGGCCAGCCTCTCTCGCCCAGCCTTATCGACTCGCGCAACCGCATTTGGTACGGCCAGATGAGCAATGGCGACTATGTGGTGGGATTCTTCAACCGCGACGCCAAGCAGGTGACGATAAGCCTCGACCTTACCGAGATAGGAATTACCGGGGCAATGAAGTCGCGCGACTTGTGGAAGCACGAGGACGAGGGCGAGGTGACCAAGCTCAGCGTCACTCTGCCGGCCCACGGCTGCAAGGTGGTGCGCCTCTCAAAGTAATCACTCAATTTTTAGGTCATCATTTATAAGGTTAAGATAAAAAAGGTTAGATTAGGTTAATAGAGTGAATTTGGGACGTGTGGAGAAAAATAGTCTGATTTTTCATGAATATTTTTGCGCGTCCCAATTTTTTGGTAATTTTGTGGTGTAAATATTGGCTTATCGCCTGCGATTTTGCGGGTAGCAGTTGATTCACTTGATTAATTACCGGAACAACTATTAAGAATAACTAAAAATAAAAATAAACTGATAACTACATGAAAAAATCTGTTTTAGGCTGTGCTATGTTGCTGTCAGCCTTTATGGCTCAGGCCGTGGGCGTCACTTCGCCCCAAGGAAAAGTTGCCGTAGATTTTTCGATTACCGGCAACGGTGTTCCCACCTACGAGGTGAAATACAAAGGAATGGAAGTAATCAAGCCCAGCACCCTCGGCTTGGAGCTCACGGGCGCCAACAACCTCATGGATGGCTTTGAGGTGCTGAAGACCTCCACTTCCTCTTTCGACGAGACTTGGACTCCGGTGTGGGGCGAGACTAAGACCATTCGCAACAATTACAACGAGATGCTTGTGGAGCTTCGCCAGCCCGCCACCGACCGCTTGATGAACCTCCGTTTCCGCGTCTACGACTACGGCGTGGGGTTCCGCTATGAGTTCCCGCAGCAGAAGAACCTGGTATATTTTGTGGTGAAGCAGGAGAAGACTCAGTTTGCCATGACTGGCGACCACACCGCCTGGTGGATTGCCGGCGACTACGACACCCAGGAATATGACTACACCGAGTCGAAGCTCTCGCAGGTGCGTGAGCTCATGGCAGGCTCAATATGCGGAAATGCCTCGCAGACTCAGTTCTCGCCAACCGGCGTGCAGACTTCACTCCAGATGAAGACCGCCGAGGGGCTTTACATCAACATTCACGAGGCCGCTCTGGTCGATTACTCGTGCATGCACCTTGAGCTCGACGACAAGAACTTCATCTTCACCTCGTGGCTCACTCCCGATGCCCAGGGCAACATGGCTCACTGCCAGGCTCCTTGCCACACCCCTTGGCGCACCGTGAAGGTGAGCGATGATGCCCGCGACATGCTCGCCCAGAAGCTAATCCTCAACCTCAACGACCCCTGCAAATATGACGACACCTCGTGGATTAAGCCGGTGAAATACGTTGGCGTGTGGTGGGAGATGATTACCGATGCAAAGGCTTGGTCCTACACCTCCGAGCTTCCCTCGGTGCAGCTCGGCAAGAACGACTACCGCAAGCTAAAGCCTCACGGCCGCCACGGCGCAACCAATGAGAATGTGCGCAAGTTTATCGACTTCGCCGCTCTCCATGGCTTCGACCAGGTGCTCGTCGAGGGCTGGAACATTGGCTGGGAAGACTGGTTTGGCAACACCAAGGACTACGTCTTCGACTTCCTCACTCCCTATCCCGACTTCGACATCAAGGCTCTCAACGACTACGCTCACTCCAAGAATGTGCGCCTCATGATGCACCACGAGACTTCCTCATCGGTTCGCAACTATGAGCGCCACATGGAGGCTGCCTATCAGCTCATGAACAAGTATGGCTACAACTCGGTGAAGAGCGGATATGTGGGCAACATCGTGCCGCGCGGTGAGCACCACTACGGCCAGTGGCTCAACAACCACTACCTCTATGCCATCACCGAGGCCGCAAAGCACAAAATCATGGTGAATGCTCACGAGGCCGTGCGCCCCACCGGTCTTTGCCGCACTTATCCCAACCTCATTGGCAACGAGAGCGCCCGTGGCACCGAGTATGAGGCTTTTGCCGGCAACAAACCCTCCCACACCGCCGTGCTGCCCTTCACCCGACTGCAGGGCGGCCCCATGGACTACACTCCCGGTATCTTTGAGATGGACCTCAGCAAGGTGAATCCACGCAGCAACGGCCATGTCAACTCCACTCTCGCCCGCCAGCTCGCTCTTTATGTGACTATGTACAGCCCGCTGCAGATGGCTGCCGACCTCCCCGAGAACTACAACCGCTTCCTCGACGCTTTCCAGTTTATCAAGGACGTGGCAGTGGATTGGGACGACAGCCGCTACCTCGAGGCCGAGCCCGCTCAATACATCGTGGTGGCTCGCAAGGCCAAGGGCACCGACAACTGGTTTATGGGCTGCACCGCCGGTGAGAACGGACACCTCTCTACCGTGAAAATGGACTTCCTCGATGCCGACAAGAAGTATATCGCCACTATCTATGAGGATGCCAAGGACGCTCACTACCGCACCAATCCGCAGGCCTATGTGATTCGCAAGGGCATCGTCACCGCCAAGAGCGCTCTCAAGCTCAAGGCTGCTCCCGGTGGAGGCTATGCCGTGAGCATAGTCCCCGCCACCGACAAGGCTGCCCTCAAGGGACTGAAGAACCTGAAGTAAGCGTTTAACCGCTTCCCTCGCCCCCACACTATAACGAAGCCGGCTCCGTCGCCACACCGCGACGCTGCCGGCTTCGCCACTTCGCCACTTCTTGCACAAATCAGTGAATTTGTGCTATGTTGCATTGTGTAACTCGATTTTTTGCACTATCTTTGCAAAAAATTTTGATTAATCAAAAAAATACCTATTACAATTATGCAAAAGAATATATTGGATAAGGCTGCCGACAACATCAGAGTTTTAACCGCAGCAATGGTTGAAAAAGCTAAGTCGGGACACCCCGGAGGCTCAATGGGCGGAGCCGACTTTGTGAACGTGCTTTATTCAAAATATCTGGTCACCGACCCCGACGACCCACAGTGGATTTCGCGCGACCGTTTCTTCCTCGACCCCGGCCACATGTCGCCGATGCTTTATTCGGTGCTTGCCCTCACCGGAAAATACACTATTGACGAACTGAAAGCTTTCCGCCAGTGGGGAAGCGTCACTCCCGGTCACCCCGAGCTCGATGTTATGCACGGCATCGAGAACACCTCCGGCCCGCTTGGGCAGGGCCATGTGTTTGCTGTGGGAGCAGCTCTTGCCGAGCGTTTCCTTGCCGAGCGCTTTGGTGAGGTGTGGAGTCACAAGACCTTCGCATTTATCTCCGATGGCGGCATTCAGGAGGAAATATCGCAGGGTGCCGGCCGCATCGCCGGCTTCCTGGGCCTGAACAACCTCATCATGTTCTACGACAGCAACGACGTGCAGCTCTCCACCGACTGCAACGAGGTGTCGCTTGAGGACACTGCCACCAAGTATCGCGCCTGGAACTGGAAGGTGATGCTCATCGACGGCACCGACCCCGCTGCCATCACTGCCGCTATCGACTCGGCTCTCGTCGAGAAGAAGCGTCCTACGCTCATCATTGGCAAGACCATCATGGGGCGCGGCTGCGTCACTGCCACAGGCGAGAACTTCGAGGGAAAATACAGCACTCACGGCTGCCCGCTGAGCAAGAGTGGTGCAAGCTACGAGAAGACAATCGAGAACCTTGGCGGCAATCCCGAGAACCCATGGGTGGTGTGGGACGACGTGAAAGAACTCTATGCCAAGCGCGATGCCGAGCTCCGCAAGATTGTGGCCGAGCGAAAGGCCGCTCAGGAGGAGTGGAAGAAGCTGAACCCCGAGAAGTGGGCGCAGCTCAAGAGCTACATCGACGGCGACGCTCCCGCAATCGACTATGCCGCTATTCCCCACAAGGCTAATCAGCCCACCCGCAACTACTCGGCCGACGTGCTTTCGGTGCTCGGTGAGAAGGTGGGCAACATGATAGTTTCCTCGGCCGACCTCGCCAACAGCGACAAGACCGAGGCTTTCCTCAAGAAGACAGGTGCCTTCGCCCCGCGCGACTTCAAGGGCGCATTCCTGCACGCCGGTGTGGCCGAGCTCACTATGGCGGCAATTATGAACGGCATTGTGCTTCACGGAGCAATGCAGGCTGCCTGCGGCACATTCTTCGTGTTCTCCGATTATATGAAGCCCGCAATCCGCATGGCCGCGCTCATGTGTCTGCCGGTGAAGTATGTGTGGACTCACGACGCATTCCGTGTGGGTGAGGATGGCCCCACTCACGAGCCGGTTGAGCAGGAGGCTCAGATTCGCCTGCTTGAGGAAATACAGAACAAGCATGGCCAGAACAGCATGCTCGTGCTTCGCCCAGCCGACGCTGCCGAGACTTCGGTGGCTTGGAAGATGGCAATGGAGAACACCACCTCGCCCACAGGACTGATACTCTCGCGCCAGAACGTGACCGACATTCCCGCTATGAACGGCGACCGCTACACCGAGGCACTGCAAATGGAGAAAGGCGGATATGTGGTGCTCGACGACGACGACCCCGACGTGGTGCTCGTGGGCAATGGCTCGGAGGTGGGCACGCTTTTTGGAGCTTCGCAGCTCCTGAAGGAAGAAGGCATTAAGTGCCGCATCGTGTCGATGCCATCGATAGGCCTCTTCAAGCGTCAGAGCGAGGAATACCGCACATCGGTTATCCCCACCGACAAGCCTATCTTCGGACTCACAGCCGGACTCCCCTCTGTGTTCTTCACCGTGGTGGGCGTAAATGGCAAGGTATATGGCCTCGACCACTACGGCGCATCGGCCCCCTACACCGTCCTCGACGAGAAATTCGGCTTTAACGCCCCCAACATTGCCGCCGAAGTGAAGAAATTTATAGGCAAGTAACCAACCATCGATACACACTGCAAAAAATACCCAAGGGGTGTGCCACCGCAACCGTGTGGCACACCCCTTG
>CAMGFF010000066.1 GCA_946055125.1 uncultured Prevotellaceae bacterium
TCTCTTCTCACTTATTATGGGCGACGGCTTGTGCCTGCTGTCATCGTCATCAAGATTATCGCGTCTTTGACCCGACCACCCGGGGATACCTTTCGACTTCGCTGGGCCCTTTCTCGTCCAGTCCTTCTTCATGGCATAGGGCAAGAGCACAATAATCTGTATCAACAATATCAGCACCACTGCCAGAATGCCGAAGTCGCCGGCCTTGGGTTTAGTCACCATCGCAGCAAGTTCTTCCTTGTTCTTCACCGGCGACTCATATTTTTCTCCCGTTTCCACAACCCACTCATTCTTGTCGGAAAGCCGGCAAAGCTCCTCATACCAGTCCACGGCATTCTTATCGAGTTTCTTCAGGTTCTCAACCACCGTCCAGGGCACCCAGTTATCCACCGAGTACTCACAATCTCTCAAAAACTTCAGCCCATCCTCCCGAAGTGTGGAGAATGAGCCATCTCCCATCATGTCGTCCTCAAACCGTGCCACATTGGCATTCACAGTCGCTTCCTCTGTGTTGTTCTCCTTCTGCTTGTTCCTGTAGGTGGCCGACATCTCCGACACATACGCCCAGTAGCTGCCCTCTACCTCCTCATTGCCCAGCATAGTGCGCGCCTGGGCTATCTTGTCCTTTGCCAGCGGCCTTATCTCGCTCTTCACCACCGTCTGCACCGTGATAAAGCGCGCAAACCCACTCACTGTGAGCGCCACCATCACTGCATACACCACAAGGCTCGCTATCTCCTTGGCGTGAGCCTTCGACCGGTCGGAGTTTTTACTCGGGTCCACCCACCTGTTCAGCAGGAAAACATCAAGCCCCATCACCGCAAAGACCACTACAAGCAGCACGATGCTCACCACAAGAGAATTTCCATCGCCATAGTTGAAGCCCATGGCAAAGCAGCCGGCCCATATTAAAAGAGCCACTACCCACATAATGTTAAGAATAACCTTCATAATATATAATTCTGTTTTATTTTTAATTATTTTCTTTTCTGATAATTTCACTAAGTTGTACGGAAACGAGTTGGCCACCTCCACTTTGTTTATATCCTCTCCCGTGCCCTTGTTGTCGCGCTCGGGCTTCAGCACAAACCGGTAGGGATTGTAGCCTTTCCCACTCGATGCACACACCGCCGGCGACGCCTGGTCGATTCTCACCTCATCATTCACTATCTCCACCGTGAGCCCGGCGGTGTAGATGTCGCCATTCGGCTCCACTATGTCGAGCCTCGCGCTCGGCGTACCATTGAAGGTGAAATAAATCACCACATCCTCTTCCTGCTCATTGTGCAGGGTCGTGGTACTCTTCCAGCGCCCCGTCAGCCGGTCTATCGTCAAGTCCTCGGGTAGCGACAGCGTGTCGGGTGTCTGTATGCACTCAGGGTGCTGCCGCTTCAGCTCCTCAAGCTCGGCAAGCAGCTCATTGTAGCGCTTGTTCACCTCGCCGCACTCATTGCCGGCTTCTCCGGCATCCACATTGAGAGCCTTGGCAAAGTTCACCACAGGCCCCACGTCCGACCGGCTCGGGTTGCCCGTCTGCCTCAGTATCTGTATCAGCTCAGCCACCGTCAGGTCGCGGTTCTTGCTCTTCAGCAGCGCACAGCCTCCGGCCACTATCGGCGACGCCATGCTCGTGCCGTCCATATATGTGTACCGCCCATGCGGTATGGCATTGTAAATGCGCACTCCGGGAGCCGACACCGTCGACATATCTCCATAGTTGCTGAACGTCGCCTTGCTCCTGTCGGGCTGTACAGCCGAAACCTTAATCGTGTTGGCGCTCCGCTGCATCGGGTCAAGTCCTATCAGGCAGTTCTCATTGCCGCCGGCAAGCACAAAGGCTACATTCCTCTGCCTCGCCACATTGAATATGTGATTCCACACACGCTCCTCCTGCTTGAACATATTGTCCCTGAAATTCTTCTGAACATACACCGGGGCAAACTGCACAAATGGGCCAAATTGCATTCCAAGCGACATGTTCACAACATCGGCATTATTCTCTATCGCATACACCACAGCGTCAAACACCGCCGACTGCGACATCGTCCCATCGGCCGAGCCCACCTGTATCGGCATAAGCCTGCACTTGGGCGCAACCCCCGACAAGCCCTCTCCATTGTCGGCCACGCCCACTGCCGTGGCAGCCACATGTGTGCCATGCCCACTCGCCGACGGCCTCACATTAGCATTGTGGGTCACCGCATTGTAGGGCTTCACAAGCTTCTTCTTTAGCTCTGGGTGCGACAGGTCAAACCCATCATCTATCACCGCAACCACAATCTCCTCCGAGCCCATGGTCTCATCCCACGCCTGCTCCACCGCACACTCATCGAAGTACCACCGCTTCCCGTCGTCGCTCATCCCGGGGTCATTCGACCGGTAACTGTGCTTATACACCGTCTCGGGGATAACCACCAGCCCAAACTCCGAGAACTCCTCGGGCAGCCGCTCCGCCATCTCCTCCCGCTCCTCAGCAGGCAGCGTCAGCGTGACCCTGTTGATAAGCGTGTCGGGATTCGAGAGTATGTATCTTTCCTCATCGGCATAGCGCTTGCGGAAGCTCTTGTCAAAGTCGGCAATGCTCGCGCCATCCTCCGTGAGCAGTAGCAGCAGCTTGTTGTTCACCACATAGCGTAGAGAGTCGTCGCTTATCACCACCTGTGTCGAGTCGGTCTCGGGAGCCTCCGGGCGAACCGTTGAGCCCGCGGGCCACAGCAGCAACAAGAGCACGAGCAACAGTAGCAGCAACAGCGGCAAGAGCCATAGCCACCACCTCTTCTTCTTTTTCTTATCAGTGTCGTCACCGCCACCCTTGCGCTCTCCCGTGTCGCGCTTCTCATCATCGCTTCCGCCACCTTGGTCGTCGCTGCGCCGGTCATCGGGGGCATGCGGGTCGGCATCGTCGCTGCGCCGGTCATCAGGGGTATGCGGGTCGGCATCATCGCTGCGCCGGTCATCGTGGCTGTCATCTTCGCCATCGGTCAATTTCTCTTGCCGCTCATCATCGTTGCCGGCATCGCGCCTGTCGTTCTCCTTAGGCTGCGTGCGCTCTTCACCATCATCAATCATCATGGGCATCCCCATCGGGCTCTGCGAGCCTTTCTTAGTCATTCCCCACTCGGCAATCACCACGCGGCCGTTGGCGCAGTACACCGAGTCCTCTGTCGAATAAGTGACTGCCGCATAGAGCAGACGCTTAACCCCATCTTCCGACGCGGCAAAAGCCCTGGCATATGCACGCATAGCATCATCAAGTATGCCCTTATACCGCGCATACTCCTCGCCACTGAGGTCGCTGAGCCTGACAGGCTCGTCACTGAACACATCGGTGGTCCACGCTACCGACTCATCTACCATTCCCCCAAGAAACGTGGCTTTCGCCAGCAGGTTATGGTATTGGGCCGGTATCGTCGACTCCCGCACACTTATCAGCCCCGCTATGCGGTTCTGGTTCCTGACCACCGCCTTGCCGTCGCACAGCGTCAGCACATACGACCTCAACGGAGTCATCTGCAACTCAGTTGTTCTCATTTTCCTCCTTCATAAAGGTTAGCGACTGTAATTTTTCATTCCGCGCCACAAGGTCCTTCAAGCCCTCCTGATTCACTATCCACTGCAAGAATATCTCACGCAGGGCATCATTCTCCGCGCCATATTTCGGTATGCCATTCGTGGCTATGAACGACAGCTTCATGCAATCCATCCACTTCATGTATTCCTGATAGTTCGAGAAATGCACGAGCTTGCTCATATCCACCGGCACCTCATTGAGTATCTTGTCGACATTCTCAAACGTGTCGAACACGGCCGGAAGCCCGGCTCTCGTGCCCTCGGCGTCAAAACTCAGCTCATCACAGTTCTCCAGCTCCGTCGACACATCAAGCCCCTCCTGCTCTATCATCTCCTTGGCATCACTCCACCACTGCTTGTCGATATAAGCTATGCCCATCGTGTTCACAAACTTATTAATCATCTCCGAGCATATATCAGCCAGCATATCCGCAAGGTCGCGCACCGACTTTGACGACGACACATAGGGGTGTATCTTCGAAGCTATCTTGTCCGACAGATGCAGCACTTTAGTGTACATCTGCCGAGTGTTGAGCAGCAGCTCGTCAAGCTCCTTCTCCCTCAGCCCTCGTTTCACAAATTCCTTATATCTATCCGCATTAAGGCGCTTCGACATCCACTCCTGCTCCACGGCATCGGCTATCATGCGGCTGAAGCTCATCACCTTCTTTGGGTTGATGATTTCTTCTATCGTCAGCCCTCGCTCCTGCAGCTTAGCCTCAAGCTCTGCATCAGTCTTCGCGCCATACGACTTCTTCAGCCTGTCCTTATTCTCCTCAAATGCCAGGTTATTGTCAATCTTCGCCCTCGCCCTTATCGCAAACAGCTCGCTGAGGTCGGTGTCATTCACCACCTTCGCGTTGTTGGCTATGTCGAGCACCACATCATGAAGCTCCTCCTCTCCCACAAGCATGCTGCTTATAAAATCGGTGAAGAAATACTTGTCCTTTCCAAACAGGCCGTCGAAAGTGAGCATTATCGAGCTCACCGTGTCCATCTGTTTCTTCAGCTCCATGTCGGTGTTGTCGTCGTGATACTTCGAGTAAAGCAGGTCTATCAAGTTGCTGAATGTCTCACCCATCGCCCGGCCAAATTGCGTGTCGCGCAAAGCCTGCATCTTCTTGCTCGACTGCGTCAGGTTATCTATAATCCATTTCGAGCCATCCTTGCCCACACTCGCAGCCTCATCCCACGACTTCACGGGGTCGGCAAAGTGCGTCTGCGCAAAGCTGTTGCTCAGGAACGACTCTTTAAGCAACGGCAGGAACTTTTCATACGCCTCGCTCACCTTGGTCTCGCCCTGCAGCTTGCCTTTCGCATCATACACCAGCTCCCAGTAGCCCGTTTCGGGATTCTTCCGCTGATAGCCCTCAAAAAGCCCATTCTGGCACGAATACTCAAACGAGCGCAGCAAGTAGGTGTTCTTAAATGGAACGCCCGGCACCCACTCATTCAGCCACGTGTTGCTTGCCGACGGCGCAATAAGATTGCTCAGCATTCCGAAGCGCTTCGTCCAGCGATAGTGTCGCTTCTCCTCCCGCTCCTTCTCACTGCCCTTGCTGTCGTCGGGAATGAAAGCCAAGTCGATGTTAAACTTCGTGCCAATCAGGAACAACGGCGGAATCTCGGCTATCTGCATAAAATCCCTGCGCTCCTCCGGCGTCTTGCCCACAGCATTCTCCACCCAGCCCTTCAGCAGCGACTGCAGTGTCACCACCTCACTCTTTATGTCGTGATGGCAGAAGAGCAGGTTGGTGATAAGGTATTGCTGTGAGTACTTGTTGAACAAATATGCAACCTTGCCGCGAAGTATCATCTCACACGCATTTATCTTCGTAATCTCATTCGCCTCTATCTGCTTGCGGCTGCGCGCCCCGGGAAAGTCGAGTATGTCGCTGTGCTCAAGGAAAGGCTTGTTCTCAAAGAACTCCTTGTTGTCGGCATTGACATCCACTATGGTGAAAGCAAGCTCCATGGCAAGCGCGCAAAACTCACTCTTCTTCACCCCTCCTATCTGCTTGCCCACATCGGTGAGCACCTCCATGCCGGGTTCTGAAGCTACGTCAATCGTTACCTGATCCCCCTTGTCATTCACAAATGCGTCCACGCCAAACAACTCATAGAGCCTGTCCACGTGCAATATCGTGCCCGGCTGCCTCAGCACTGCCGCAAGCTTTATATACACCGTCTTGGCAAAGCCCAGCGTCTTCAGCGTCGATATCAGCTTGCCGAACACATCTGTCAGTATCTTATTCCTGTTCCACAAGAACTCGAACACATCGGCCCACTCATCTACCGGCACGCGGTCTATAACCATCGACAGCTGCTCAAAATAATGCGTATCTTCAAGCGCAAGCCTGAACACCTCGCCCTTGGTCACCAGGTCCGATGTCAAATAGTCTTTCAGCTCATATATCTCATCCTCTGTGATAGCGTCCTGCACAGGCTGCAACCGGGCATACTTTGCCTGAACTCGCAATATCTCCTCCTCCACAGCCTCCTTCCTCGGAAAGTCGTGATTCTTCACGTCGTTGAAATAGCCATCGAGAAGCACTATCACCACATCTATCGGGCTCAGCATCGTGGCTCGCACGGGATAGCTCTTGTCGCTCCACACCTGCTTCGTGGTGAAGCGCGAGATAAGGCTCGTTGCCTCCTTTCCGCCTCCAAGCGGGTTAATCGACTCCAGGAAGCCTGTCGGCTTGCCCTCGCCGTCATATATGTTGAGCACACTCGTGGGTCCCGTCAGCAAGCAATCAACCATGTACGACTTGCCCACCTGGCTCTCTCCGAATATGGCGGCTGCCGGATTCACGCTCTTGGCATAGAGCAATCTCTTCAGCTTTATGCGGTTGCTTATCAGTTTCTGTCTGAAGTCGGCCTGTTCTCTGTCTTTCAGATACACATGTGTCCACTCAAGGGATTTCGCATTGGCCGTCAATTGCGAATTAATATTTCTTATCATAACAATTCAGTATTATGAATGTGATTACTCTTTTTTATGTTTGACTATACGTTGATATGCAGCTTGAATATGCCCGTGTCGAGCCAGTTGGTGTTGTCCTCCGCCCACGTCTGCAATGCAAGCCGGAAATAGCTCGACGGCAGCTCGTTGCGCTCACCATCCTCCACCGAGTCTATCTTCACAAGTTCCTTGTCGTCCCAGTACTCGCGCTCAAGCCTGAAGCGCAGCGGCTTGTTGCGCAACAGCCTGAACTTTATCGTTTCCATCGCTGTTGCGATCTTGCTTGGCGACACGGCATTGTCGGGAGCATCGCTCGGCAGTCCCGACTTACTTTTCACCTCCTCAATCGCCTTGTTCCTTATTATCTTGTCGTTGAATTTAAGCACGTAGAGCATATTGGCAGGATAGCCGGCCACATCTATCTGCTTCGCGCCCAAACTTATGGGTATGGCATTCAGCTCGGTATAGGTGCCATTCAATTCGGGTGTGAGTATGTTGTCGATGGTGCCTATCTGCGCATTTATGATTCCCACATACTCCGTTGTGGGAAGCACTTTCTGCTTCAGCTCGTCGGCATTGAGCCTGAAGTCGCTCAGCTTTCCACTCTCGGCCAAGTAGGCTATCATCGCACCTACCGCCACCATCGACTTGTTGTCCTTGAAGTGCCCTATGTCGGTCGAGCTGGGATACCAGCTGCCCACGCGGTAGTTGCTCATCGACACTAAGCGGTTGGGCGCTGTGGGGTGCAGTCGCTGTATCATGCTCTGTATCTGCTGCAGCGAGCACGGACGGCCGCTTATCAGCACTATGTCGCACTTGTAGGCATGGAACAGAGCCGCCCACTTCCTTATGTCTTTCTCAAATACCTTCCTTATTATCTCATTGAGGAACCGGGGCGAGTAGCGTATCACCAAATCCTCAAACCTGAAACCCATCTGCCTCTCAAAAAAGTCCATCAGCACCCCCGACGGCTGGTTGCCCCTGAAAATGTCGCTGTAGGTGTAGGCCTTCTCCGCCTCTTTCTTCTGCAACTTGTCGAGCAGGAAGCCCGCTATCGGCAGCAGCACCTGTATCATAAACTCCTTGCGCATGCGCTTCTCCTGGTGCCCCATGTTGTGCGTGTCGCCGAAGAAGTGGTGCATCTTCTCTGCTATCGCAGGCGCTCCCATCTGCTTCAGCTTCGCCGTGATTATGCCCGACGCCTCAGGGTATTCAGCCTCCGGCGAGTCGAGGAGCACATCTATTATTATACGCTTCACCAGGTCGTCGCCGGCTATCTTGAAGCTCTCCCAGAAAAGCGGCGTGGGCTTGATGCTCTGTGCCGTGTCGGAATAATTGCATATCATTATATCGGTGGTGCCCGCTCCCATGTCGAGCGTGCCTATCGTTAGCGACGGCGCCTTCTCTCCATTCCTGCGCCTGCCATACATCTTGAACAGCTCTGCCGAGTTGCCAAGGTACCGCCGAAGCTCACCATAGAGATACACCATCTGGCAGCATGTAGCCTCATCATAGCCCCAGCTGCGGCGCGTGTCGAGATTGTCGGCCGTAAGCGACAAGTCGCTGACCGACGGTATTATATCTATCTTGTCACGATCGGAACCCGGCTTATACTCTTCCTTGTAGGTGTTGTTATAGAACCTCTTCAGCACTATGCTCGCCTCTTCCATCGCCTGGCGCAGCCTTAGCTGCTCCTGCCGCGTCATCGCTGTGGGGCACGTCAGTATCACGCGCTTTATCACGCGCTTCTTGTCCTCATTGCCATTATTCAGCCTGAACTCATAGCTGTTCACCTGCTGGCGGGCATGAAGCAGTATCTCTATGAAGCAGAATGTCATCAGGCTGCTGCGCGAATACGAGCTCTTGTCGCCCATCTCCTGCGGATTCGTCGCAAATCGCCCATCACTGTAGAACTGCTGCATTATGCCATCATAGTCCACCGTACGCTCCGGGCCCATGCTCCGTCCGCGCTCCGATATATACTTCCACTGCGACGCATAGGGCTCCGTGTCCCACAAAAAGCGCTTGGGACTGCTGTAGTTGGTGTCAAACTGCGACGACGTGTCCACCTCCTGGTCGCCATTGTAAATCGTGTTGAGTGCCTCCTTGCCAAGCCTCACCACACTCGGCCACCTGAACATGCCGCTGTGCGACAACAGGCCGAAATTCTCCTCCTTGAAGCACAGGCGCATGTCGAACGGCTCATCATACCGCTCTCCCGTCGACAGGTCCCTAAGCTCAAATATCGACGACTTCGAGAACGACTCATCAAGCGGATCCTCAGCCACAAGGCCAAACGTGCGCGAGTTGCCCACATCAATTATCAGATTGGTCGCTATTGGCAATGTAGGCGCATCATTATATATCCTCACATCCGGCAGCACCTCGAGCTTGTGCAAATATGTTATCAGGTATACATAATACACCAGGTACTTCATCTTCGACCCTACCTGAAACGCATTAAGGTTAGTGCTGTTGAGCATGCCCTGCAGGTAGTGGTTCAGCCACGGCCTCTTCTGCAGGTTGCAGAACTCATAGGCCTTCAGCGGCACTATCATCGTCCTCATTTTCTCCTGCTGGCGTGTGCCCATCTGGCCTATGTCGTCGGCCGAAATCCCACACAGCGAAAAATCTATAAATGGCTCCCCATTAAAGTTCACCGACTCCTGGTCGAGGTTGGCGTGCGACGTAGTGTCGAACGCCAGCACCACATGATACACTCGCCGACGCTGGTTACACTCATTGGCCACCGGACACAATTTCAAGCGGCACCAGTTGGTAGGCATCGAGCTGTCGCCGGCCGAGTCGCGCACATAGTAGGGCATCGGCAGCCACTTGTCCTCTATCTGCTCAAGCGCGCTTTGCTTGCGGTCGCCCACTGTCACGTCAAGCCTGTTCACCGTCAGCAAGTCATTCACATCCAGCCAGTTCATGCCATTGTTTATCTGATCTTCGTCCATGATCTCATTAGTTACGGGATCCATGTAGCCCGCACTCACAAGGTCACCCCTGCGCAAATATTTATCATGCATCGGGAAATAATAAGC